>CAYVGD010000064.1:0-11729 GCA_964450095.1 uncultured Polaromonas sp. | reverse complement strand
TGGGGCGCTTCAAGGTCTTCATGATCGACGAGGTGCACATGCTCACCAACACGGCCTTCAACGCCATGCTCAAGACGCTGGAGGAGCCGCCGGCCTACCTGAAGTTCGTGCTGGCCACCACCGATCCGCAGAAGGTGCCGGCCACGGTTCTTTCGCGCTGCCTGCAATTCAACCTGCGGCCCATGGCGCCCGAGACCATCGTGGAGCACCTGGGCGCCGTGCTGGCCACCGAGCAGATTCCCGCCGAGCTCCAGGCGCTGCGCCTGCTGGCGCGCGCCGCGCGCGGCTCCATGCGCGATGCGCTTTCGCTCACCGACCAGGCGATTGCCTTCGGCGGTGGCCGTCTGGACGAGGCCGGGATCCGCCAGATGCTGGGCAGCGTGGACCGCAGCCACGTGGTCCACCTGCTCGAGGCGCTGGCCCAGGCCGATGGCAGGCGCGTCATCGCGCTGATCGACGGCCTGCGCGAGGCCGGGCAGAGCGCCGTCTCGACGCTCGAAGAAATGTGCGCCGTCCTCCAGCGCATGGCGGTGTTGCAGGCCGTGCCTGACCACGGCGATGCGTCCGAGCCCGAGTCGGACCCTGCGCGCGCCCTGTCTGAGGCCATGCCGCCCGACGAGACGCAGCTGCTCTACAGCCTGTGCCTGCACGGCCGCGCTGAACTCGGCCTGGCCCCCGACGAATACGCCGCGCTCACCATGGTGCTGCTCAGGCTCTTGGCGTTCAAGAAGCCCGCACGGACCTCTGCTGCAGCCCCACAGCCCGTGGCAGGGGGTGCCGTCGAGCCCGAAAAAAAGCCCCAGCCTGAACCCCGGTCCACACCCGCCGCGCTGCCGCCGGCGCAAGCCATGCCCCGGGGGCCTGTTCCGGCCCCGGCCGAGGCTCTACCAATTCGCTCGGCAGCTGCGCCTGTGCCGCCTGAAGCGGCCCGCCCTGCGCAGCCGCCCCCTGTACCCAGCCCGGGTCACCCCCAGCCCGCACCTGCTGGCGCGTCCCAAGCTCCGCAGGCCGCGAGGGTTCCGCTTTCTGCCGCCGCGTCGCCGCCTGGCAGGCCCGAGGCCGGTTCCCTCGCGCAACCGGCCGCGCGTGAGGCTGCGCGCACCGATCCCCAGCGCGTGCATCGGCCGGCGCCGCCCTGGGAGGACGAGCCCGAGCACATCACGGAAGTGGATGCCTCGCTCGCAGAGCCACTGCCTTTGGGCGATGCGCCTGCGCCTCGCAACGCGACAGCGCCTCAGGGCGACATCAGCAGCCTGGAGCCCACCGCGCTGGGCGAGGTGTGGTCCGGCTGGGTGAAGCGGCTGGTTGCCGCCGAAAGCGTGTCGGCCCTGGCACGGGAATTGGCGCTGCAGTCCGAACTGGTCGCCCAGGAGGCCGGCACATGGACGCTGCGCGTGGAAGGCCAGGCCCTGCAGCACCCCGGCGCCTGCGAAAAGCTGCGCACGGCGCTGCAGGCGCTCGATCCGCAGGGGCCGCAGCACCTCGTGGTGGAACTCGGGCCGGTGCGCGACAGCCAGGCCAGGCGCATGGCCGCCGCCCAGGCCGAGCGCCAGCGGCGTGCCCAGGAGATCATCGAGGGCGATGAATTCGTCCAGGAGATGGTGCAGCGCTGGGGGGCGCGCATCGTGCCCGGCAGCATCAAGCCCTGGTCAGCCGCCCGTGGCGACGCCGTATGATCGGCGCCCGCCACCGTACCGAATCTGTCTGAACGGCGCGCCCCGCCGCGCCATCTGCAAGGAAGCTCCAACATGTTCAACAAGGGACAACTCGCCGGCCTCATGAAGCAGGCCCAGACCATGCAGGACAACCTCAAGAAGGCCCAGGAAGAGCTGGCCTTCGTCGAGGTCACCGGCGAATCGGGCTCGGGCCTGGTCAAGGTCACCATGACCTGCAAGCACGAGGTCAAGCGCGTGCAGATCGACCCCAGCCTGCTGGCTGACGACAAGGACATGCTCGAGGACCTGGTGGCCGCCGCCTTCAACGCCGCTGCGCGCAAGGCCGAGGAGACCAGCCAGGAAAAGATGGGCAAGCTCACCTCGGGCATGCCGGGCCTGCCCGGCGGCATGAAGTTCCCCTTCTGAGCGGGGGCATGGCAGACGGCAGCGCACTCGAGGCCCTGGTGCAGTCGCTCAGGCGCCTGCCTGGCGTGGGCGCCAAGTCAGCCGCCCGCATGGCCTTTCACCTGCTGCAGCACGACCGCCCGGGCGCGCTGCAACTGGCGCAGGCGCTGGAGCATGCCGTGGGGCAGGTGGGCCACTGCGCCTTGTGCAACACGCTCACCGAACAGGCCGTCTGTGCCACCTGCCAGAGTCCGCAGCGCGACCGCAGCAAGCTGTGCGTGGTCGAGACCCCCGCCGACCAGGCCGCCATGGAGCGCACGCTGGCCTACAAGGGCCTTTATTTCGTCCTCATGGGCAAGCTCAGCCCGCTGGACGGCATCGGCCCGCAGGACATCGGGCTGCAGCAACTCTTCGACCGCGTCGCGCCCCGCGATGAAGCCGGCGCGCTGCTGCCGCCCGAGCGGCGCGAGGTGCAGGAGGTGATCCTGGCCACCAACTTCACCGCCGAGGGCGAGGCCACGGCGCACGTGATCGCGCAAGGTCTCAAGAGCCGCGGCGTGCAGGTCACCCGGCTGGCGCGCGGGGTTCCGGTCGGCAGCGAACTGGAGTACGTGGACCTCGGTACCATCGCGCACGCGCTGGTGGACCGGCGCTGAGGCTTTCGCATCAAGAAGAACAACAGGACATGAACACTCCCACCTTCACCCTGGCCCACTGGAGCCTGCTGGCTGCGGCGCTGCTGCCCATCGTCTGCGCAGGCGTGGCCAAGTCGGGCATGATGAACGTTTCCCGCCGCGAGGGCGGCTACGACAACCACGACCCCCGCGGCTGGCTGGCCCGGCAGGGCGACTGGCGGGCCCGCGCCAATGCGGCGCAGGCCAACAGCTTCGAGGCGCTGCCGTTCTTCCTGGCGGCGGTCATCGTGGCGCACCAACTCGAGGCCACCCAGCTGAGCCTGGACCTGCTGGCGGTGTCCTTCGTGCTGCTGCGCATCGCCTACATCTACCTTTACATCCGTGACCGTGCCGGCCTGCGCAGCCTGGTGTGGATCGCAGGCTTCGTGGTCAACGTGGCCATCCTGTTCCTCGGATTCCGCTGAAACGGGCAGCCGGCGGCCGTCAAGCGCGGCCGGGCCGGCTTGGGTGAAAACCCCCACGGGGATGACCCCGATGACTGAGGGGACTCGCTTTCCTATGCTGGAACGCAGTTTCTTCCAGTCGTCTCCATCATGTCGCGCGCAACACGTCTTCACCGCCGGGCCTTTCTGGCCCGCGCCGGGCTGGCGGTGGCCACTGCAGCTGCGCCATCGCTGCTGAGGGCCCAGTCCTCGCCGGCCCGGGGCGCCCGGGTGGGCGTGGTGGTGGCCGGCAAGTCCAGCCTGGCGCACCTGCCGCTGGTGCTGGCCGACCAGCTGGGCTACTTCCGCAGCGAAGGCCTGGCCTTGGAAATCCAGGACGCTGGCAGCAGCCAGCGTGCGCTCGACCTGCTCACCGAAGGCGGGGCGGAGGTCTGCGCCGGTGCCTTCGACCACGCGCTGGTCTTGCACGCACGCGGCCAGCCCCAGCAAGCCTTTGTGCTTCAGGCGCGTGCGCCGCAGTTGGTGGTGGGCGTGTCTCTGCGCAGCGTCCCCGGCTACCGCCAACCGACCGACCTGCTGGGCAAGCGCATCGGCGTGGCCGAGCCTGGCTCGGCTGCAAGCCTTCTGGCCCGGCTGGTGCTGGGGCGTGCCGGGCTCGCGCCCGAGGACGTGGTGCTGGTGGACGTGGCCCCCGCCGGTGCGGTGGCGGCGCTGAGGTCAGGCCAGGTGGATGCGCTGGTCCAGCCCGAGCCCGTGATGAGCACGCTGGAGCAGCGCGGTGAGGTGCGCATCATTGCCGACACGCGCACCCTCAAGGGCACGAGCGAGGTGTTTGGCGGTCCCATGCCTTCGGCCTGCCTGCATGCCTCTGGCGAGTACGTTCAGCGCAACCCTCTGCTGTGCCAGGCGCTGGCCCATGGCGTGGTGCATGCGCTCAAGTGGCTCCAGACCGCGGGCCCCGGGGACCTGCTCAAGACCGTGCCCGAGCCCTTCCTGCTGGGCGACCGTGCGCTTTACCTCAGCGCGTTCACCAAGGTGCGCGAGGCCATCTCGCCCGACGGCCTGTTCCCGCCCGAAGCCGTGCGGCATGCACAGCGCGTGCTGGCCCGCGCCGAGCCCGGGCTGCGGCTGGACCGCATCGACGTGGAGCGCTGCTACACCAACGATTTCGCGCGTCGGGCCAAGGAGCGCTTTCGCGCCTGATCAGCCCCGCTGGGCCACCTTCTTGTCGGCGGGCCGGGCGGGCGCGGTTTTCCGCGCCACCTGCTGGCTTGCGGGCCGCTGGGCCGCCACCTTGCTGCCTGCCTTGGCTGGCGATGCGCCCCCCTTGGCTGCCACCGCGCGCGGCGCGTTGCCGGGCAGGTAGAGCACCACTGCCTGGCCAGGCTTGAACGCAGCGCCTGCGGCCACCTTGTTCCACTCGGCCACGCTCTCGGCGCTGGCTTTGTAGCGCTGGGCCAGGCTTGCCACGGTCTCGCCCTTGCGCGCCTTCACGGTCAGGCGGCGCAGCACCACCTCGGGGGCCAGGCCGATGCGGCCGTTGTCGGCCACGTGGCTGGACACATCGTCGTTCATGCGGCTGCTGCGCGGCACCAGCAGCGCCGAGCCGGCCTTGATCAGCATGCGCGGCGGGATGTTGTTGACGCTGCGCAGTTCTGCCTCGTTCATGCCGGTGCGGCGCGCTGCCTCGGCCGCACTCATGGTGCTGGGCACGGTCCAGGCCGTCCAGGTGGCGTACTGGCCGGAGTTGTGCGCCTCGAAGTTGCGCTTGAACACTTCGGCGTTGTCCCAGGGCAGCAGGATGCGCCGCGTGCCCGCCGCCAGGATCACCGGCCGGTTGGCCGAGGGGTTCAGCGCCTTGAAGTCCTCGAGCTTGACGTCGGCCAGGCGCGCGGCCAGCGCCACGTCGATGTCGCGCGAGATCTCCACCTCCTGGAAGTACGGGTGGTTCACGATGAACGGCAGCTCGGCGCTGTGGCTGGCGGGCGCGCCCACGATGTTCTTGACCGCCTGCAGCTTGGGCACGTAGTTGCGCGTCTCGGCCGGCATCTGCAGGTCTTCGTAGCCGGTGCCCAGGCCGGCGCGCTTGTTCCTGGCGATGGCCCGGCCCACGTTGCCTTCGCCCCAGTTGTAGGCGGCCAGGGCCAGGTGCCAGTCACCGAACATGTTGTGCAGCCGTTGCAGGTAGTCCAGCGCCGCGCGGGTGGAGGCCAGCACGTCGCGCCGGTCGTCGCGGAAGGCGTTTTGCTTGAGGTCGAAATGCGTGCCTGTCTGCGGCATGAACTGCCACATGCCCGCGGCTTTGGCGCTGGAGACAGCCTGCGGGTTGAAGGCACTTTCGATGAAAGGCAGCAGGGCCAGCTCGGTGGGCATGCCGCGGCGCTCGATCTCTTCAACGATGTGGAACAGGTACTTGCGCGAGCGCTCGGTCATGCGCTGGATGTAGTCGGGGCGGCTGGTGTACCAGCGCTCGTGCACGCCCACCAGGTCGTTCTGCAGGTCGGGCAGGGCATAACCGCGGCGGATGCGGTCCCACAGCTCGCGCGGCGGCTCCAGCGGCGCCACGCCCGCCAGGGCCTGGCCGGGCAGGCCCGTCACGGCCTTGAGCGACGCCTGCGGATCCACTGCCGCACCGGCGGCCGGTGACTGAACGGCGGCGGCAGTGCCGGTCTGCGCGGGTGGGGAAGAAATCGCTGCCGCCGGTGCCGGCTGCGGCGCGTCCCCCTGCAGGGTGGCGCAAGCGCTGAGCAGCAGGGCCGACAGCACGAGGCCGGCGCGGCGGACCCAGGCTCGGGGCGCCAAGCCATCCAGGGTGGGGGCTGCGTGGAGGACAAAGGCTGAAAGGGCTGTGTGCATCAAAAGTGAGGCGCCGGGCGCCTTGAGCATGGGTGAAAGGCCTGGCAACAGGCCCGGCACCAGAAACGGATCTCCACGGGGAGGCGGTGCCCACTCCTTGCACCTGTCTGGCGTGCAGGTGACGGCGGGCGGGTCGAAGCGTCTGGGCCGGGGGCAGCCTTGGACCCGTGGGGCACAGCAGCAAAACCTGCGCGCTGGAAGCCCCTGGGTGGCTGTCTAGAATCGGGCCGGCGTCTGCGCACCGCGCTGGCCTCCTGGCCCGTGGTGCATCTCGCCTTTTGCCGGCCCCACCGGTCCGCTTCATGCCAACGCGCCGCCAGGCGCCGCGCCAACGTCAACAAACACCTGTCGTGGTATCGATGAGCTCGCGGATTATAGGTTTGAGGCAGTGGTTGCAGACCCCTCCTGGCAGCCACCTCCTGCAATGGGAGATGCGCATGTTCGACGAGGCCGTGGGTGATGTCTTTGGTTTTCATGCGCTGCAGCTGGGCCTGCCGCAGGTGCCGGCCCTGCGCTGCAACCGCATGCCCCACCGCTGGCTGGCGCTGCCCTGTCTCGACGACAACCCGGCGCCTGCCCTCGGCCAGGACACACCGCCCGAACTGCAACGGCCCGACGGCGCGCCGCTGCGCTGCGCGCTGCTGACCGAATCGGTGGCCCTGCCGTTTCCTGCCGCCAGCCTGGATCTGGTGGTGCTGCCGCACACCCTGGAGCTCAGTCTCGACCCCCACGCCACCCTGCGCGAGGTCGAGCGCGTGCTGGTGCCCGAAGGCCGGGTGGTGATCAGCGGCTTCAACCCGGCCAGCCTCTGGGGCTTGCGGCAACAACGGTCGCGCTGGTGCCGGCGGCTGGGCTTTGGCGAGCCCTTCCTGCCTGATGAGGCAGAAAGCATCGGCCACTGGCGGCTGCGCGACTGGCTGCGCCTGTTGAGCTTTGAGGTGGAATCGGCCCGCTTCGGCTGCTACCGACCGGCGCTCAGCCATGCCCGCTGGCTGGAGCGCTTTGCCTGGATGGACGGCGCCGGCGCGCGTTGGTGGCCCATCTTCGGTGGGGCCTATTTCCTGGTGGCCGTCAAGCGGGTGCGCGGCATGCGCCTGCTGGAGCCTGCCTGGAAGGCCAAGCCCGTGCGTGCCACCGCCCCGGCCGTGGCCACCCGGCGGGGCGCTTCGCAGCGCAGGCCCTCGGGCCGGCACCGCGCCTGAGCCTGCGGGGCTGGGCCCTCGGGGTGACCCGGGCCTGGGCTGCTTAGTCTTGCCTTGCCTTGCCTTGCCTGCTGACGCTGCCGGGTGCATGGCCCGTCTGCTGGTACGCTCGCGCTTTCTTTTTGCTGACCCGGTTGTCCATGAGCTCTCCTTCCCCAGCCACCGATGCGGTGGTGATCTACACCGATGGCGCCTGCAAGGGCAACCCCGGCCCCGGCGGCTGGGGGGTGCTGATGCAAAGCGGCCCGTCCACCAAGGAGCTCTACGGGGGCGAACTGGGCACCACGAACAACCGCATGGAGATGACTGCGGTGATCCAGGCCCTGACCGCGCTCAAGCGCCCCTGCCAGGTCACGCTCTACCTCGACAGCGAATACGTGCGCAAGGGCATCACCGAGTGGATCCACGGCTGGAAGGCGCGTGGCTGGAAGACGGCCGCAAAGGAGCCGGTCAAGAACGTGGACCTCTGGCAGCAACTGGACGCCCTGGTCAGCCAGAGCGGTCACCGCATCGAATGGCGCTGGGTGCGGGGCCACGCGGGCGATCCGGGCAACGAGCGCGCCGACGCACTGGCCAACCTGGGCGTGGACCACGCGCTGGCCCAGGGCCGCGCGAGCCGCAGCGGCACCTGAGCGGCACCTTAGCGGCACCTGTGCCGACTCGGCCACTGCACAGCCTCCGCGCTCGCCGCCGGGAACCTGCTGCCACTGGCCGGGGTCTGACCGGACGGGAGCCGGTCAGGGCGTGGGCCGCGGGGCATGCGCCGGGCCTGCGCCGCCTCTGGCGCGGCTTCAGGGTAATCCCGCGCCTGGCTTCACTCGCGCTTCACAGTCAGCTGTTACATTGCTTGGCTGGCTAAGCAAAAGGGAAATCGGCACCCTGCGCAGGTGCATTTTCCCGACAGACAACAAGGCACAGCGTATGGCTTCAAAACTGGTGATCCGGGCTTCGGCCCTGGCCGCGATGGCGGCCCTGGCCGCAGGCGCCTACTGGTACCAGACCCGCCCCTCATCCCCGAGCGCAGAGCCTGCGGCAGCAGCCGGTGGCCCTGCTGCAGGCGCCCGTGCGACTGCGGGTCCGGGCGGCCCCCCCGGAGGCGGCAAGCCTGCCGTAGAGGTGGCCAAGGTCGAGGTGCAGCGCCTGGTGGACGAAGGCCAGGCCGTGGGTTCCCTCCGTTCGCGCCAGAGCGTGGTGGTCAAGCCCGAGGTGGGCGGCCGCGTGACGCAGCTCAACTTCCGCGACGGCGACCGCGTGCGCAAGGGGCAGTTGCTGGTGCAGTTCGATGACCAACTGCCTCAGGCCCAGGTGAAGCAGGCCGAGGCCGAGCTGTCGATCGCCCGCAGCAATTTCAACCGCAACCGCGAACTGGTCGAGCAGAACTTCATCAGCCGACGCACGCTGGACGAGAGCACGGCCAACCTCGAGGTGGCCGAAGCCAAGCTTGCGCTGGCCCGCGCCACGGCCGCGCGGCTGCGCATCCTGGCGCCCTTCGACGGCATCGTCGGCATCCGGCAGGTCAACATCGGCGACTACCTCAAGGACGGCGCCGAGGTGGTCAACCTCGAGGACCTGGACGCGGTGTTCGTGGACTACCGCCTGCCCGAGCGTTTCCAGGCCAAGGTCCGCCGCGGCCAGACTGCGCAGGTCGAGGTCGACGCGCTGCCCGGCCGCAAGTTCAGTGCGCGGGTGTTGGTGGTGGACCCGCTCATCGATGCCAACGGCCGCTCGCTGGCTGTGCGGGCCTGCATCGACAACCGGCGCCTGCAACTGCGGCCCGGCATGTTTGCCCGTGTGGGCACGGTGTTCGGCGTGCGCGAAGGCGCCAAGGTCGTGCCCGAAGAGGCCATCGTGCCGCAGGGCGGGCGGCAATTTGTCATTCGGCTGGTGGACGGTCCCGACGGGAAGATCACCCAGCGCGTGGAGGTCAAGCTCGGCCTTCGAGCGCCGGGCAAGGTCGAGGTCGTTGAAGGCCTGGAGGCCGAGGACACCGTGGTCGTGGCCGGCCAGCAGCGGTTGCAGCGTGAAGGCATGTCCGTGCGGGTGCTCGAAGCGTCCACTCGCGGTGGCCCAGGGGGTCCGGGTGGCCCAGGTGGTGCCGGCAGCCCGGGCGGTCCCGGCGGTCCCGGCGGTGGCCCCGCTGTCCCTGGCGCGGCCCCTGGCGCGGCCGGTGCCCCTGCCGGCGGCGCGCCTGTGGCGGCAGCGCCGGGCGGCGCGGGCGCTGCGCCTGCGGCCGGCGGCTCGGCGCCTTCGCAGGGCGGCCCCGGCGCATCGTCCGCCGCGGCCCCGGCCCCGGCGGCCGGCAAGCCCGGTCAAGGTGCAGGTCCGCCGCTCCAGGGCCCCGATCCGTGCCTGGCCGGCATGGCCCCGGGCGAACGCGGCGAAGCCGCCCCCACGGGCCGCAGCCCGGCGCCGCCGGCGGGGCGCCCCAGCGCACCCGGCCAGGCCCCGGCCTGACGGACAGGGAGCCGGTCCATGCAGCTTGCTGAAATCTCCATCCGCCGCCCGGTGTTCGCCACCGTGCTTTCCCTGCTCATCGTTCTGGTGGGCATGGTGAGCTTCGACCGCCTGTCGGTCCGGGAGTACCCCAAGATCGACGAGCCGGTGGTCACCGTGACCGTGCGCTACCCGGGAGCCTCTGCCGAGGTGGTGGAAAGCCAGGTGTCCAAGCCGCTGGAGGATTCGATCGCAGGCATCGATGCGGTGGACGTCATCACCTCCATCAGCCGCGCCGAGCAGAGCCAGATCACGGTGCGCTTTCGCCTGGAAAAAGACGCCGACGCGGCCGCCGCCGAGGTGCGCGACCGCACGGCCCGGGTGCGCAACAGGCTCCCTACAAGCATCGACGAGCCGGTCATCGCCAAGGTCGAGGCCGACGCCTTCCCGGTGATCTGGCTGGCTTTTTCCAGTGACACGCTCAACCCGCTGCAGATCAACGACCTGGTCAACCGCGTGGTCAAGCCGCGGCTGCAGACGGTCACCGGCGTGGCGGATGTGCGCATCTTCGGCGAGCGCAAGTACGCCATGCGCGTGTGGCTGGACCCGCAGCGCATGGCGGGCTTCAAGCTCACGCCGCAGGACATCGAGGACGCGGTGCGGCGCAGCAACCTGGACGTGCCCGGTGGCCGGATCGAGTCCACGCAGCGCGAATTCACCGTCACCTCGCAAACCGACCTCAACCGCCCCGGGCAGTTCGCGCAGATCGTGGTCAAGACCGTGGGGGGCTTCCCGGTGCGCCTGGGCGATGTGGCCCGCATCGAGGAAAGCGCCGCCGACGAGCGCAGCTCGGTCCGTCTCAATGGCCGCCCGGCGATCTCGGCCGGTGTGATCCGCCAGGCCACGGCCAACCCGCTCACGCTGTCGGCCGGCGTGCGGGACATGCTGCCCCAGCTCAAGACCGACCTGCCCGATGGCGTGACCATCGAGGTGGCCAATGACAACTCGCTGTTCATCGATCGATCGGTCAAGAACGTCTACAAGACCATCATCGAGGCGGTGGTGCTGGTGGCGCTGGTGATCTTCGTGTTCCTGCGCACGCTGCGCGCCTCGGTCATTCCCATCGTCACGATCCCGGTGAGCCTGGTGGGCACGTTCGCGCTGATGGCGCTGGCGGGCTTCACCATCAACACGCTCACGCTGCTGGCCCTGGTGCTGGCCATCGGCCTGGTGGTGGACGACGCGATCGTGGTGCTGGAGAACATCTTCCGCCACATTGAAGAGGGCATGGACCCGTTCTCGGCTTCCATCCGCGGTGCGCGCGAGATCGGATTTGCCGTGGTGTCCATGACGCTCACCCTGGTGGCGGTGTATGCGCCCCTGGCCTTCACGCCCGGACGCACCGGGCGGCTGTTCGTGGAGTTTGCGCTGGCCCTGGCAGGCGCCGTGCTGGTGTCGGGCTTCGTGGCGCTCACGCTCACGCCCATGATGTGCTCCAAGCTGCTCAAGCACAACCCGCGGCCCAACCGCTTCGACCGCGGCATGGAGCGCTGGCTCACGGCGCTGTCGGACGGCTATGCCCGCGCGCTGCGCTGGCTGCTGACCGCGCGCAGCCGCCGTGGCGGCGCCGCCGGCGTGCTGCTGCAGGCGCGTTGGCTGGTGCTGGCCGTCATGCTGGCCAGCGGCGTGGGCATTGCCACGGTGTGGCCGACCATGAAGTCCGAACTCTCGCCCCTGGAGGACCGGGGCACGATCCTGGCGGTGGTCAATGCCCCCGACGGCGCGACCATCGACTACACCGACCGCTACGCCAAGATGCTCGAGCGCATCGGTTCGGGCTACCCGGAGTTCGACCGGATCTTTGCCAGCCTGGGCAACCCGACGGTGTCACAGGGCACGGTGATCTACCGCGCCACCCCCTGGGAAGAACGCAGCCGCACCACGCTGGAGATGGCCCGCGAAATGGGTCCGAAGTTCGGCTCCCTCGCAGGCGTGAACGCGTTTGCCATCACGCCGCCTTCGCTCGGCCAGGGCTTCAGGGAGCGGCCGCTGAACTTCGTGATCCAGACCTCCGACAGCTACGAGAACCTCAACCGGGTG
>CAYVGD010000063.1:0-11744 GCA_964450095.1 uncultured Polaromonas sp. | reverse complement strand
GACGCGCGTGACCGACAAGCGCAAGGTGCGCCACGACCTGGCCGACATTTTCTGCACCAGCGTCGAAGGCGTGCGCGGCCAGAAGGCCAAGGACTGGCGCCTGGTCGACGAAGCCGCCAAGCCCGCCGTCTTCGGTGAGCGCGTCAAGGCCCGTGCCCTGGCCCTGGCCGCCAAGAGCCAGCGCCCCGACAGCGCCAAGCCGGTGGCCCTCACGCCCCTGAACCGCACCATCGAGGCCGACGCCATCCGCTACCAGCACGTGGCAGTGGAGATCGACCGCGCCAAGCGCCTGGCCACCTTCGTGGTCAAGGCACCCACCGGCGCCCAGCCTGCCGACATGGCAGCCGTCGAAGCCCTGGGCGACCAGTGGTTCCCTCTTGCCATGGTCCGCGAGCTGGAAGACGCCATCCTGCACATGCGCACCAACGAGCTGGACATCGGCCTGTGGATCATCAAGACCTCTGGCGACAGCCAGGCCGTGCTGGCCATGGACGCCTTCCTGATGGCCCACCAGGACCACTGGCTGGTCCGCCAGACCATCGGCTACCTGCGCCGCACCTTCAGCCGCCTGGACGTGTCTTCGCGCAGCCTGTTCGCCCTCATCGAGCCGGGCTCCTGCTTTGCCGGCAGCTACCTCGAGCTGGCCCTGGCCTGCGACCGCAGCTACATGCTGGCCCTGCCCGACGACCCCGCGCAGGCACCCGCCATCACCGTCGGTGACACCAACTTCGGCCTGTTCCCCATGGCCACCGGCCAGAGCCGCCTGGGCCGACGTTTCTACGACGAGGCGCCCGCACTGGACGCGGTGCGCGCCAAGGCCGGACAGCCGCTGGACGCCGACGCCGCCTTTGCAGTGGGCCTGGTCACCGCCAACCCCGACGACATCGACTGGGCCGACGAAGTGCGCCTGGCCATCGAAGAGCGCGTGAGCATGTCGCCCGACTCGCTCACCGGCCTGGAGGCGAACCTGCGCTTCAATGGCCAGGAGAACATGGTCACGCGCATCTTCGGCCGGCTGACGGCCTGGCAGAACTGGATCTTCCAGCGCCCCAACGCCGTGGGCGACAAGGGCGCGCTCAAGGTCTATGGCAAAGGCGACAAGGCCCAGTTCGACTGGAACCGCGTCTGACGAACCCGCCGGCGCACCTTGCGGGGTGCGCCGGCATCGAACGTTGTGCAGCGCGACTCAGGTGGCACGCTGCAACCGAACCTCCCCCACCGGAAGCCGCTCATTCGAATTGGAGACTCACATGTCGAGCATCAACTACAGCGAGAAGATTCCGAACAACGTCAACCTCAGCGAAGACCGCACCCTGCAGCGTGCGCTCGAGCACTGGCAGCCCAACTACCTGAGCTGGTGGCAGGACATGGGTCCGGACGGTTCGCAAAACTTTGACGTCTACCTGCGCACCGCCGTGAGCGTCGACCCCCAGGGCTGGGCCCAGTTCGGCCACGTGAAGATGCCTGACTACCGCTGGGGCATCTTCCTCAATCCCGGCGAAGCCGACCGCAAGATCCACTTCGGTGACCACAAGGGCGAAAACGTCTGGCAAGACGTACCTGGCGAATACCGCGCCAACCTGCGCCGCATCATCGTGACGCAAGGCGACACCGAGCCCGCCTCGGTCGAGCAGCAGCGCCACCTGGGCCTGACCGCCCCCAGCCAGTACGACCTGCGCAACCTGTTCCAGGTGAACGTGGAAGAGGGCCGCCACCTGTGGGCCATGGTCTACCTGCTGCACAAGTACTTCGGCCGCGACGGCCGCGAGGAAGCCGAAGCGCTGCTCGAGCGCCGCTCGGGCCAGGAAGACAACCCCCGCATCCTGCAGGCCTTCAACGAGGCGACGCCCGACTGGCTGAGCTTCTTCATGTTCACGTACTTCACCGACCGCGACGGCAAGTTTCAGCTGTGCGCCCTGGCCGAGTCGTCGTTCGATCCGCTGGCACGCACCACCAAGTTCATGCTGACCGAAGAAGCGCACCACATGTTCGTGGGCGAGTCCGGCGTGGGCCGCGTGATCACCCGCACCGCGCAGATGATCAACGAGCTCAAGACCGATGACCCGGCCAAGCTGCGCGCCGCGGGGGTGATCGACCTGGGCACCATCCAGCGCTACATCAACTTCCACTTCTCGGTGACCATCGACCTCTTCGGCGCCGACGAGTCCAGCAACGCCGCCACCTTCTACTCGACCGGCCTGAAGGGCCGCTACGAGGAAGGCAAGCGCATGGACGACCACGTGCTCAAGGGCCAGACCTACCGCGTGCTGGAAGTGCGCAACGGCAAGCTGGCGGAAAAAGAAGTCCCCATGCTCAACGCGCTGAACGAAGTGCTGCGCGACGACTACATCAAGGATTCCGTGGCCGGCGTCGAGCGCTGGAACAAGATCCTTGAAAAGGCCGGCATCAGCTTCCGCTTCAAGGCCCCGCACAAGGCCTTCCACCGCAACATCGGCCCCCTGGCCGCCGTCAAGGTCAGCCCCGACGGGCAGGTGGTCAGCGAAGCCGAGTGGAAAGCCAACGTCGACAGCTGGCTGCCGTCTGCCGGCGACCGCGCCTACGTGGCCAGCCTGATGGGCCGCTGCGTCGAGCCGGGCAAGTTCGCCAACTGGATCGCGCCCCCGGTCATGGGCATCAACCGCCAGCCGGTGGACTTCGACTACGTCCGCTTCAACTGAGATCCAGGCCGGGCCCGCCTTGGCGGGCCTGACTGGCGTGTAGGAGCCCAGCCCCTGGGCGATCAGGACCTCCACCGAGGCACCGCATCGCTGAGAAGGCTCGGCTCCTACACTGGTTTGAGGCCCACACCCCCCAGAGAGACAGCCATGGACATGAGCGTACCCATCGTCATCAAGCAGCACCTGATCGATCCCGAGATCTGCATTCGCTGCAACACCTGCGAAGCCACCTGCCCTGTCGGCGCCATCACCCACGATTCGCGCAACTACGTGGTCGATGCCGACAAGTGCAACTTGTGCATGGCCTGCGTGCCGCCCTGCCCCACCGGCTCCATCGACAACTGGCGCACCGTGCCCCGCGTCAAGGCCTACAGCCTCGATGAGCAACTGGTCTGGGACGAGCTGCCGGGCGAGCTCAGCCCCGAGCAACTGGCCGAGGAAGGTGTGAGTGCCGAAGCGGCCCAGACCGTGGAAAGCGTGGCGCAGGACGCCGCGGCCACGTCCACTGGCGGCATCGGCGCCGAAAGCTTCAACAGCGCCCAATACGGCGCCACCCTGCCGCCCTGGTCGGCGGCCCATCCCTTCACCAACCTCTACGGCCCCAAGGCGGTGGAGAAGACCATCACCGCCACCGTCACCGGCAACGTTCGCGTCACCGAGGTCGGCACCGACTACGACACGCACCACATCGTGCTGGACTTCGGCGCCATGCCCTTTCCGGTGCTCGAGGGCCAGTCGATCGGCATCATCCCGCCGGGGGTGGACGCCAGCGGCCGGCCGCACCATGCGCGCCAGTACTCGATCGCCAGCCCCCGCAACGGCGAGCGCCCGGGCTACAACAACCTGTCGCTGACCATCAAGCGCGTGCTGGAAGACCACCAGGGCAAGCCGGTGCGCGGCGTGGCCTCCAACTTCATGTGCGACCTGAAGGTGGGCGACCAGGTGCAGGTGATCGGGCCCTTCGGGGCGAGTTTCCTGATGCCCAACCACCCGCGCTCGAGCATCGTGATGATCTGCACCGGTACGGGCTCGGCCCCCATGCGCGCCATGACCGAGTGGCGCCGCAGGCTGCGTGCCTCCGGCAAGTTCGAGGGCGGCAAGCTCATGCTGTTCTTCGGTGCGCGCACCCAGCAGGAGCTGCCTTACTTCGGGCCGCTGCAGAACCTGCCCAAGGACTTCATCGACATCAACCTCGCCTTCTCGCGCACGCCCGGCCAGCCCAAGAAGTACGTGCAGGACGCCATGCGCGAGCGCGCAGCCGACCTCGTGCCCCTGCTGCAGGATCCGAACACCTTCTTTTATGTGTGCGGCCTCAAAAGCATGGAAGAGGGCGTGGTGATGGCGCTGCACGATGTGGCGCAGCAGGCCGGCCTGGACTGGCAGGCGCTGGGCACCGACCTCAAGAAGCAAGGCCGCCTGCACCTGGAGACCTACTGATGAACGCGCCGGCCTTCCAGACGATCACGCTCAGCCAGCGCGCCCCCGGCGTGGCACAGGTCACCATGGCGCGGCCGGCGGTGTTTAACGCCTTCGACGAGGCCATGATCGGCGAGCTGGACCGGGCCTTCGAGATGCTCGTGGCCGACCCGGGCGTGCGCGTCATCGTGCTGGCCGGCGAGGGCCGGCACTTCTCAGCCGGCGCTGACCTGCAGTGGATGACCCGCGCCTCGCAGGCCAGCCACGAATGGAACCTGGCCGATTCGCGCCGCTTTGCAGGCGTGTTCCAGCGCATCGACAGCTGCCCCAAACCGACGGTGGCGCGCATCCAGGGCGCCGCACTCGGCGGCGGCGTGGGCCTGGCCTGCGCCTGCGACATCGCCATCGCGGCCGAGGGCGCGAGCTTTTCGGTGAGCGAGGCCAAGTTCGGCATCCTGCCCTCGGTCATCGGCCCCTACGTGACGAACGCCGTGGGCAAGCGCCAGGCCCGGCGCCTGGCGCTGACCACCACGCGCATCGCCGCGGCCGAGGCGCTGGCCATCGGGCTGGTGCAACAGGTGACGGCGCCCGACCAGCTCGATGCGGCCGTGGACCAGACCGTGACCGAACTGCTGGCAGGCGGGCCGAACGCGCAGCGCGAGATCAAGCAGCTGTTCGCCCAGCTGGAGGTCGGCCCGGTCACGCCCGACGTGGTGGAGCTCACCGCCCAGACCATTGCGCGGGTGCGCGGCAGCGACGAGGCCCGCGAGGGCTTTGCCGCTTTTTTGGCCAAGCGCCCGGCCCCCTGGATTCCGTCCGCATGAGCCGGCGCACCGACATCGCGCCCCAGCTCTGGGTGGAATGGGGCGAGGACGGCGTGGCCGAACTGGTGCTGGGCCCGGAAGGCGGCATGCCGTCGACCAACGCCGAGGTCCATGCGGCGCTGGGCAGCGTGTGGGGCCGCATCGCGGCCGAACCGGGTGTGCGGGCCATCCTCGTGCGCAGCGTGGGCCGCGGTTTTTGCGCGGGCGGCTCGCCCGAACTGGTGCAGGCCATGCTGCAAAGCGAAGCCGACCGGCTGCGCGTGCTGCGAGAGGCCCGGGCGCTGGTGCAGGGCATGGTGGACTGCGAACTGCCCATCGTCTCGGCCATCAACGGGGCGGCCGTGGGCGCCGGCGCGGCCCTGGCGCTCATGGCCGACATCTCGATTGCCGGGCACAAGGCCAAGATCATCGATGGCCACACCAAGATCGGCGTGGCCGCGGGCGACCATGCGGCCGTGATCTGGCCGCTGCTGTGCGGCATGGCCCGTGCCAAGATGCACCTGCTGCTGTGCTCCACGCTCGACGGGCTGGAGGCCGAGCGCATCGGCCTGGTCAGCCTGGCCGTGCCTGATGAACAACTGCTGCCCAAGGCCCGGGAGGTGGCACGCACGCTGGCCGCCGGCAGCCCCATGGCCCTGGCGGCCACCAAGCGCAGCCTCAACCACTGGCTGCGCGCGGCCTGGCCGGCCTTCGAGCATTCGCTGGCCATGGAGATCCTGGGCTTTGCCGGGGCCGATGCCCGGGAGGGCCTGGCGGCCCTGGCTGAAAAGCGACCGCCCCGCTTCGGCGGCTGAGCACGGTCTGCCTGGACCTGTACTTCGGGGCGGCTGAAGCCGGGCGCTGGGCTGAAAAAGGTGAGGGGCCCTTCACCGGGCGCTTCGGTTCTGGCTGCACCATCTGGCCCGCCCGCAGCGCGTGCACCGCCGACCCCTGCGCGCAGCCAGCCGCGCCCATGCCAGCCGATACACTGGCGCGCCATGTCCAAGCCTGACCGACCCCCGAAGCAACACGCTGCCGCGCCGCAGGTCATCGAGGAGCTTCGGCCCGGGCAGTCGGTGGAACTGCTCAAGGAGTTGCACATCCTCACGCGCGAGGGCCGGCTCAACCAGGACACGCGGCGCAAGCTCAAGCAGGTCTACCACCTCTACCAGTTCATCGAGCCGCTGCTGGAAAACGCCTTTGCAGCCCAGCCCGACCCGGTGCTGGTGGACCACGGGGCCGGCAAGTCCTACCTGGGCTTCATCCTCTACGACCTGTTCTTCAACGTGGCCCACCAGGGCCGCAAGGCGGCGGGGCGCATCATCGGCGTGGAAACCCGCCCCGAACTGGTCGCTCGATCACAGGCGCTGGCGCAGCGCCTGGGCTTTGTGCGCATGGCTTTTTTCAACCTGTCGGTGCAGGAGGCGAGCGCTTCCAGCGACTTGCCGCCGGCGGTCGACATCGTGACCGCGCTGCATGCCTGCGACACCGCCACCGACGACGCCATCGCTTTCGCCCTGTCCCGCCAGGCCCGGCACCTGGTGCTGGTGCCCTGCTGCCAGGCCGAAGTCGCTGGCGTGCTGCGCCAGTCCAAGGCGCTGTCGCTCAAGCGCACGCCGCTGGCCGAGCTGTGGCGGCATCCGCTGCACACCCGCGAGTTCGGCAGCCAGATCACCAACGTGCTGCGCTGCCTGCAGCTGCAGGCGCATGGCTACGAGGTGACCGTCACCGAGCTCGTGGGCTGGGAGCACTCCATGAAGAACGAACTGATCCTGGCCAGCCGCCCGGCGCAGCCGAACACCGCGGCCATGCGGGCCGCGGCCGAGCGGCTCAGGGAGTTGCTGGCGCAGATGGGGTTGTCGGCGCTGGAGGCTCGTTTTTCCACACCGGCCGGGGCGTGACCACCCGGCACCGGGGCGTGGGTTCCTGTACAGCGGCAGGGGCCCTCAAGGCCAGCCATCGCGAAGCAGGCTGGGCTTTCTGGGGCAGACGCGAAATGTCAAATGGGGCCGCATCTCCAGCCTCGCCTTGGCGGCCTCGGTCGCGCTGCCCAAGGGCAGGCGCCGAACCGCACGGAACCGCAGGAAATCTTTTACCGCGCTGAGCCTCAGGGTGCGAGGTGGGCATCCCGCCACCGCATGCCCGCCCCTCAGCTGCGAAAGCGCTTGCGCGTCAGCGCCAGTGCGACCCAGAAGCCCACCACGGCATAGGCCAGCAGCACGGCCAGGTGCAGCAGCGGCTGCGCGGGGGGCTGGCCCAGGAAGAGTGGGCGGATGAGCTCCACCGCGGCGGCCAGCGGCAGCCACTGGGCGATGGCCTGCATGAAGCCCGGCAACTGCTCGCGGGGGAAGAACACGCCCGAGAGGAACATGGTGGGCGTGAGGAACAGCGTGAAGTAGTAGGTGAAGAAGTCGTAGCCCCGGGCCAGCGCGTTGAAGATGAGCGCGATGCTCGAGAACACGATGCCCACCAGCGCCAGGAGCGGCAGGGCCAGCAGGAGCCAGGGGCTGCTGCTGATGCCCAGGGCCAGCATCACCAGCAGGATGACGCTGGTGGTGAACAGCGACTTGAAGGCGGCCCAGAGCATCTCGGCCAGCACCACGTCGTCGAGCTGCACCGGCGCGTTCATGATGCCGTCCCAGGTGCGCTGCACGTGCATGCGCGAAAACGCCGAGTACAGCGCCTCGAACGAGGCCGCGTTCATGGCGCTCATGCAGATGGAGCCCGAGGCCAGGAACACGATGTAGGACACGGCGCTGCCGCCCACCTGCACCTGGCCGACCAGCGCCCCCAGCCCGTAGCCGAAGGCCAGCAGGGTGATCAGCGGCTCGGCGATGTTGCCCACGAGGCTGGGCAAGAAGAGCTTGCGCCACACCAGCAGGTTGCGGCGGAACACCGGCAGCCAGCGCAGGCTGAGCGAGGGCGCGCGCCAGACGGAGGCGGCCGTGGAGGAGGGGGGCAGGGCGGTGGCAGACATCAGGCGTCCTCGCGGATCTGGCGGCCGGTGAGCTTGAGGAAAAGATCCTCCAGGTTGGCTGGCCGGTGCAGCGTGCGCAGCTGCGGGTGCTCCGCCAGCGCGGCCAGGAGCGCCTTGGCGTCGTGTGTGTAGAAAAAGACGGTCTCGCCGCTGACTTCGGTGCGCGCGGCCAGCGAGCGCAGGGGCGAGTCGGCCAGGGGCAGCGCGCCGGTGCCGTAGACCTCCACCACCTCGGGTTCGAGGTTGCTGGCGATCAGCTCCCGCGGTGTGCCTTCGCACATCTTGCGGCCGTGGTCCAGCACCAGCAGGCGGTTGCACAGCCGTTCGGCCTCGTCCATGAAGTGCGTGGTCAGGAGGATGGACTTGCCTTGCTGCACCAGGCGCTGCAGGCGCTCCCACATGAGGTGGCGCGCCTGCGGGTCCAGGCCCGTTGTGGGCTCGTCGAGCAGCAGCAGGTCGGGGTCGTTGATGAGCGCGCGCGCCAGCGACAGGCGCCGCTTCATGCCGCCCGACAGTTCACTGAGCTTGGCCTGGGCCTTGTGGGTGAGGGCCGCGAACTCGAGCAGCCTGGGAATGCGCTCGCGGATCACCGCATCGGGCAGGCCGAAGTAGCGGCCGAAGACCAAGAGGTTCTCGGCACAGGTGAAGTCGGGGTCCAGGCTGTCGAACTGGCTGACGATGCCCAGCCGCGCCTTGATGGCCAGCGCCTCGGCCGGCATCGGCAAGGCGCGCGCACCTGGCGGATGGAACAGCACCTGCCCGGCATCGGGTGCGGTCAGGCCCAGGCACATGCGGATGGTGGTGGTCTTGCCCGCGCCGTTGGGGCCGATCACGCCCAGGCATTCGCCCGGCGCGATCTCGAACGACAGGGCCCGCACCACCTCGGCGTCGCCGAAGCGCTTGCTGAGGTCGCGCACTGAAAAGAGGGGAGCGGCCACGGCGGGCGCCGCGTTCTGGGGGGAGCGCATGCGCGCATTGTGCATGCCGCCCCAGGCAGGCAAGCTGCGGCAGGGAGCGGGGGCCGGCTGCGCCTTGGGGTAAATTGCAGGTCCTTTTTCTCCAACCCGCCGCTGCGACATGACCCCCCTCGGAACCCCGCTGTCTCCTTCTGCCACCAAAGTCATGCTGCTGGGCTCGGGCGAGCTGGGCAAGGAGGTGCTGATCGCGCTGCAGCGCCTGGGTGTGGAAACCACCGCGGTGGACCGCTACGAGAACGCTCCCGGCCAGCAGGTGGCGCATCACGCGCGCACCATCACCATGAGCAATGCGGCGCAGCTCAAGGCCCTGATCGAGCAGGAAAAGCCGCACGTGGTGGTGCCCGAGATCGAGGCGATCGCCACGCCCATGCTGGAGGAGCTCGAGGCCGCCGGTGTGGTGCGGGTCATTCCCACGGCCCGCGCCGCGCGCCTGACCATGGACCGCGAAGGCATCCGACGCCTGGCCGCCGAGACCCTGCAGCTGCCGACCAGCCCCTACGTGTTCTGCGATTCGCTGCAGGAGCTGCAGGCTGCCATCGACACCCGGATCGGCTATCCCTGCATCGTCAAGCCGGTGATGAGCTCCTCCGGCAAGGGCCAGAGCAAGATCAGCGGCCCGGCCGATGTGCAGGGCGCCTGGGACAGCGCCATGGCCGGCGGCCGGGTGAGCCACGGCCGGGTGATCGTCGAGGGCTTCATCGACTTCGACTACGAGATCACGCTGCTGACCGTGCGCGCCCTGGGCGAGGGCGGTCAGGTGCAGACGCATTTCTGCGAGCCCATCGGCCATGTGCAGGTCTCGGGCGACTACGTCGAAAGCTGGCAACCGCATCCCATGCACCCCCGGGCGCTGCAGGAAAGCCGCCGCATCGCGCAGGCCGTGACCGACAACCTGGGCGGGCAGGGCCTTTTTGGGGTGGAGCTGTTCGTCAAGGGCGAGCAGGTGTGGTTCAGCGAGGTCAGCCCCCGGCCGCACGACACCGGCATGGTGACGATGTGCACGCAGTGGCAGAACGAGTTCGAGCTGCACGCCCGCGCCATCCTGGGCCTGCCGGTGAGCACCGAGCTCAAGAGCCCGGGGGCGAGCGCCGTGATCTATGGCGGCGTGGACGCCCGTGCCATCGCGTTCGAGGGGGTGGAAGAGGCGCTGCGCGTGCCCCAGACGGACCTGCGCCTGTTCGGCAAGCCCGAGAGTTTTGAAAAGCGCCGCATGGGCGTGGCGCTGGCTTACGACGCCGATGTGGAGCTTGCGCGAAAGCGCGCCAAGCTGGCGGCCTCCCGCGTCAGGCCGCGCCGGGCCTGAGCGGCCGGCCCCGGTCAGCCGCCGAAACGGTGGCCGGCCACCTCCAGCAGGCCGTCGAAGATCAGGCTGTCGACCAGTTCAAAGGGCCGCTGCATGCTGGGCGCCATCTTCCAGCCGGCGCCGCCCGTCATGAAGCAGGCGGGCATTTCGCCGCAGTGGCGCGCGACGTTCTCCACCATGCGCTCGATCGCGCCCGCGATCGCGAAGGTGCCACCGCTGGTGAGCGCGTCGCTGGTGTTGGTGGGAAAGTCTCGCACGTCGCCGGTCGGCACGTGCAGCCCCGCGGTGCCGGACTCGAGCGCGCGCAGCATGATGCCGTGGCCGGGCAGGATCAGCCCACCCAGGAAGTGCCCTTCGGCGTCGATGGCCTCCACCGTCACGGCGGTGCCCACCATGGCCAGCACGCAGGGGCGCTTTTCGCCGCGGCTGCGCAGCCGGTGGTGCGCGCCGATCATGGCCACCCAGCGGTCGGCGCCCAGCCGGGCCGGGTGGTCGTAGCCGTTGGTCAGGCCCGCCTCCTCGGCGCTGGCCACCACCCAGCTGGGCATCACATCCCACTGTTCGAGCTGGTCCATCACGCGGCGCTTGACCGCGTCGCCGGCCACGATGCAGCCCAGGATGTGGCGCGGCTGTGCCAGCCCCTGCCACTCCTCGTCGGCGAGCTTTTCTATGTTTTCCAGGAAGACCGCGCCTTGGGCCTGCAGCCTTGCACCAGGTCGGGGCGTGTCATAAATCGCCCACTTCAGACGGGTATTGCCCACGTCCAGCGCGAGGAATGTCATGGTGGGCGATTATGTCCATGTTGAGCCTGGCGACCAGGCTCGGCCGCAGGAGACAGGCGGCGGGCGTTTGGCGTGCCCGGTACAGCAGGTGGCGTCCCCGGCGGGTCAAGCGCTCGATGAATTTTTTTCAGCGGCGCAGGGCCCCGCCTCGGTACAAACCCTCTGACCGGTGCGCCCGCGCTTGAAGATGATGCGCCGTCAGCCATTTCATCCCTCAAAAACAGGAGATACAGCGATGACCGAAACCGTGAAAACCAAGCGCCGCGGCCTACTCAAGGGCGCAGCCGTCGCCGCGGGTGCCATGTCGGCACCCATGATCGCCACTGCCCAGACCACCACCTTCCGCTTCCAGAGCACCTGGCCGGCCAAGGACATCTTCCACGAGTACGCCAACGACTTCGCCAAGAAGGTGAACGACATGGCCAGCGGCCGCCTCAAGATCGAGGTGCTGCCCTCCGGCTCCGTGGTGCCCGCCTTCCAGCTGCTGGACGCCGTGAACAAGGGCACGCTCGACGGCGGCCACGGTGTGGTGGCTTACCACTATGGCAAGAACAACGCCCTGGCCCTGTGGGGTTCCGGCCCGGCCTTCGGCATGGACCCCAACATGGTCCTGGCCTGGCACTACTACGGCGGCGGCAAGGCCCTGCTGGAAGAAATCTACAAGAGCCTGAACATCGACGTGGTGTCCTTCCTGTACGGCCCCATGCCCACCCAGCCCCTGGGCTGGTTCAAGAAGCCGATCGCCAAGGCCGACGACCTCAAGGGCCTGAAGTACCGCACCGTGGGCCTGGCCGTGGACGTGTTCAAG
>CAYVGD010000062.1:0-11783 GCA_964450095.1 uncultured Polaromonas sp. | reverse complement strand
CGTCTGAGTCCAATCCAGCGGTGCTGGTGTCGGGCAGCCTGTTCGTGAACGAGCCGGGAAACTTCACGCCCGTGCCGTCGTCGATGAGGGTCGCCTGACCGGTGACAACGGTGCTGGTGCCGCTCAGCGTGGCGTTGAGCTTGAACGTTTCCGCTCCTTCGTAGGGTGCATCCTGCTCGGCCACAACGTCCACGCGAGCAAAAATATTTCCATCGACGTTGAAGGTGGGCAGGTTGTTTGCGTTGTAGTTCACCCAATCGAGGCCATTCCAGACCTGCAGGGTCTGGTTTTCGAGGATGTTGGCCTTGCCGATGACCGCACCGTCGTTGCTTTCGTCCTGCAGCTGCAGGCTGGCCGTCTGCCCCGAATGGCCGGTGAGGGTGAACACCACATGGTCAGAGGCCTCGTTCACCAAGGGACTGTTGATGGTCAGGGTGCGGTCGTCGTCGAAGCCGGCCCCGGGACCTGCCGTGATGGTGGCGGTGCCATCGTTGACGTTGTCAAACGCATAGATGCTGCCCGTGCCGTCGTCATAGATGCTGGCCCCCGCATGGACCGTGGTGTTTGAGCTCAGTTTGGTCACGCCCAGACTGAAGGTGTGCTGGCCTTCAAACAAGCTGTCCTGGTGAATGGCCGTGCGCACCAGCAAGGTGGAGCCTGCCAGGGTGACTGAGCTGCCGTTGTAATTGGTCCATGCCGTGCCGTTCCAGTACTGCAGGCTGGGGCTGTAGTCTTCCGTGCCGTCGGCTGGCGCCCCGTCACCCACCTTGGCGGTGCCCTCGCTCAAGGCCAGCCCCAGCACCTGATTGGCATGGCCCGTCACGGTGAACATGGCCCACTGCGAAGCCTCATTGACCGCAATGGGATCCACAGTCACGGGACGATCGTCGTCCAGGTACGCGGGATAGTCGGTGTCGCCGCTCACGTTCGGCGCCAGTGCGTTGCCCGAACCATTGTTGGCGTTGAGAAAAACGCTGCCCTGCCCGTCGTCTCGGATTTGCGCGGTGCCATCGGCTGTGACGATCGCGCTGTTCGACGTCACATTCGACGTGCCAGCAGCATTCCTTGCAGTGAGTTTGAGGGTCTCATACGTGGCGACCGTGGACTCCCATGTGCTGTCCTGCAACACAGCGGCGCGCACCAGCATCTTGCCGTTGTTGGCGGTGATGTCGGGTATTTGAACCAAGCCACCGCTGTAGTCCACCCAGGACGAGCCGTTGAAGTACTGCAAATTGGGCAGGAAGTCCGTGCTCCGAGTGGCATGGCCGGTGCCTGAGCCGGTGTTGCTCAGCTCCAGGGAGACCCACTGGCCTTCAGCGCCGGTCACCTCGAACATGACCTGAGGCGATGCCTCGTTCACCACGGTGCCCATGACCGTGACGAGCCGCGCGTCGGGGCTCACCGAGATGGTGGCGTAAGCGGTGTTGGAGTCGGCATCTCCATCGTTGACCTTGACGCTCACCACGCGATCCAAGGTGGAATGACCGGTTGAGCTGAAGGTGATGGCCTGAATGGCTGTCTGGTAGTCCGCCAGGCTGGCCGAGCCCGCCAAGGTGAGCGTCAAGACCCCGTTGCTGAGGGTCGGGCCACTGCTGACCGTGATGCCTGCTGGCAATGTGCCGACGTTGAGCGCATCGCCTGACTGTGGATTGGTCAACACCATCGTGGCAGTCTCGATGTGGGTGTCGTCCACATCGGTGATGGCCACATCCGTGTCGCCGATCGACACCGCCGTGCCCTGGTTGGTGTAAGCCGTGGCCCAGCCCGTTCCAGCGCCGTTGGCATTCAGGTCCAGGCTGGGCGCATCGTTGACGGGGGTGACCGTGATGGCGAGTGTGGACGTGGCGCCTGTGTTCGTGGTGTAGGTGATGGTGGGTACCGTGCCGTTCCAATTTACAGAAGGAACGAACGTGTAACTACCGTTTTCTTCGAGCGTCAGCGTGCCCACCGTCACGCCACCCGAGGTGATGTCAGTTGCCGCGGCCATCGTGCCCGAAACCGTGGAGGAACCATCGGTCCAGTTGTACGAAGCGACGCTGAGCGTGCTGTCCACATCCGTGTCGTTGTCCAGCACGTTGCCAGAGCCACGCCCCTCCTCCGCAATGCTCCTCGTGTCGGCAGCGAGGGCCGAAGTGTCGTCAGCAGAGGTGATGCTGATTTTCAGAACGGCTTGGGCCGATACGGTGCCATTTGACGTGGTGTACAGCACGTCGGGCACCGGTCCTGCATAGTTGGCCGCAGGCGTGAACGCATAGGAACCGTCCGCACGGATGGTGAGGGTGCCGACGCCATCGCGGGGTAACGCAACGCCCATGGTGCCCTGAGTGCCCCCCCAGGAGAACGCAGTGACCTGCTTGGTTCCGCTAAAGCCAGAATCGCCCGTCAAAAGGTTGTTGCTGTCGCCAACCAGAACGTCGAGCGTGGTGTCTTCCGCCGTAGAGACCGACTCGTCATCCATCACCAAGGTGGTGCTGCCGTTGACCACGACATAAAGCGTGGCGGTGGACGCACATCCACTGGCGTCGGTGACGGTGTAGGTGAAGCGTTCCTGGTAAGTCTGGCCGGCGTTCAAGTCATCGCTGGTCAGGGTGTAGGTATACGCACCATTGGAGGCCAGGCTCAAGGAACCGTATGCGCCTGCAACACTGCCTGACACAGTGGGAGTCACGTTCGCAGAGGAGCCGGGCGTGGTGCTTTGCGAGCCGTAGGTTCCGTCGTAGTTGTCCGAGCCGATCTTCAGGCGAAGCGTGATCGTGGCACCGGGATTTGCATTGACGAAGTCCAGGATCGGCTGCCCGTCGGTAAAGACGACACTGACACTGCTTCCCGAACCGGTGAAAGTGCTGACGAGCACCTTGGCGCTGCCCGAATACAGCGTCGTAAAACTCGTTCCGTTGGAACTGATCTGGACCGTATCAACGCTGGACGGCGAGTTTTTCACAGAATTGATGTTGCCCGGCCATCCACCGGTCGTGAACGTGGTGGTGGATGGCCCGTCAATTTTGGTGACCGTGAAGTTCCCGGAATCCACATCCCGGTCATTGGTGATGACATTTCCGGTGACCGATCCATAAGTGGTGGGCGAGCCAGAACCCGCCGCTTCGATGAGGGTGTCGTAGTCGTTGACAGCGGTGGGTGAGTTGTTCGCACCCCTGATGACGATGCGCAAGGCGCTGGAGGCCGTCAGGATGGGGCTGGTGCCGATTTCACTCAGGGTGTAGCTGAAGGACTCGGAAAGCGTCGCCCCGCTGGCCAGCGCGCTGACAGCAGCATTGTTCTCATTGACGTTGTAGCTGTACGCGCCATTGGCCCCAATGGTGAGCACACCGTACTTTCCGGTGATGGCTGTTCCGTTCCAGGTGTTGCCGGTGGCGCTGCTCACAGCCGTGACCTGGTGCGTGGTGCCAGCGACGACGGCACCATCGGGATCTGTGTCGTTGCTCAGGACATTGCCGGACTGCGCCGTCTCCGCGACGGCGCTGCCGCTGGCGCAACCAGGCGCCTGCGCAAAGAGGGTCCCGTCTCCGTTGTCGGGGTTGGCAACGGGCGCGTTGTTCAGGTTCGTGAGCGAAATGGTCAGCGTGGAACTGGCCGTGCCGCCTTGGCCGTCGCTGATCGTGTAAGTGAAAACGGGCACCACGCCCGCGTAATTGGAGGCGGGAACGAACGAGTAGGTGCCGTTGGCGTTGAGGGTGAACGTACCTACCGTCACCCCGTTTCGAAGGATCGTGGTGGCCGAGCCCAGCGTTCCTGTCACCGTGCTTGTGCCGGTGGAGTATGTGAAACCGGTCACCACCAAGGCATCGCCATCCGGATCGGCGTCGTCGGCCATCACAGTACCGCTGGCCACCGTGTTTTCGTTGATGGTCTGGGCGTTGGGGTTCGCCGTGGGCGCATCGTTGAGAGGCGTCACAGACAGTGACAACCCTGCGGTGGCTGTGTTGATGCCGCCGTCGCTGACGGTGTACATGATGGGCGGCACGGTTCCCGTGTAGTTGGTCAGCGGCGTGAAGGTGTAACTGCCGTCCTTGTAGATGACGAGCGTGCCCACGTTCGCAATCACGCGGGTGCCACCGGTGGTCGCATCGACCGTCGTGCTCACACCGCCCACGCTGAACGAGGTGATGGTCAGGGCGTCGCTGTTCGGGTCAATGTCGTTCGACAGCAGACCGGTTGCGGCTGTGCGGCTGATGGCACTGCCTTCGCTGCCGGTGGCCGAGTCATTGACCGGCGCTGGTGCGCCGTTGGGCGTGATCACACTGTTGAGCGCACTGTCCACGCGGTCCGACGAGGAACCCACCTCGGCCACCCAGACCGATCCCAGGTTGCCGTCTTTTTGGTTGTTGATCTGCGGCAGTGCAGCCGTGCTGCCGTTGTAGTGCACACGCGTGCTGGAGATCTGGTTGTCAAACCAGACTTTGTCCACCACGAACACAAAGCCCCGGTTGTTCAGCACGCTCCGGTCACCGTCCTGGTTGCCGTCGGCCTGGGCGGCCGCCAGGCTCGTGAACCGCGTGTCTGTCCAGAAGTAAAAGCCTCGAACGATGCCGTTGGCTTTGATGGGCCGGCTGATCCAGCCATAGTGGGTTTGACCGTTGACCACCACGGCAATGGCGGAAACATCGTTGCCGCTGAAGTTCTGGTCGGCGGAGTTGTCGCTGATGCGCACCACGCCCAGCGATACGCTGGAATTGAAGTAGTGCAGGTTTTGTTCTTTGTCCGCCCACCGCTCCGACACGTCGATGTCCGAGCCATCGATCGTGCCGGTGGCGGTGTCGTTGTCCACGTCGTACACCATTTCATAGGCATTGACGAAGTTGAAGGATGCGAATTCCGCCGCGTAGCTGACGCCTGCGAACTGGACCCAGCCTGTCTCGGACGCCAACTCCTGGCGCGTGGCCAGTGTGTCCGTGCCCAGCAGCGTGGCTGCAAGCCGTTGTCCCTCGTCGCCGGCGGTATCGCCTTCCGGGTTGAGCTGCGCATCGATCCAGTGGCCCATCTCCTCGACGAGCACTGCGGCCATGTCCTGGGGACCGATCAGGTCAGCCCAATAGGCGTTGATGAAGATGGTGGGCTTGCCATCGGGTCCGTTGGGCGTGAATGCCGCCACCGCCGTGAACTGGCTGGCCCGGTCCATGACATGGATCTGCACCGGCATGTCGCCGGCGCCCCAGGCTTGGCGCAAAGCGTCCAGGCGCTCGGCCCAGGCGGCATCCGGTGATGCCTTGCCACCATTGAACAACGCAAAAACCTGCGAATCGGAGGCGCTCTGCAAGAACTCCCGCACTTTGTGCTGCGCCTGCTGCTCGGCCTGCGCAATGGCCAGCGGCACGGGCATCACGGGCGTGTCGATGACAGGCTCCGAGGCGGGGGCATCGACCAGCACCACCGCATCGGTCACTGCCGCACCGTCGAACATGAAGCGCGGCTCGAGCGCCATCAGCCCGCTGGCGCGGCGCTTGAGTACAGGGGGCTTGTTGCTGTGCGGCGTGACGGCGGGCTTGCGCATCGTCTTCTCCTTGGGGCCGCAGGTGCGGCCCGGCTTTCATACGGTCTGTGTGGGGGGTGCGGTTGCAGCGCTCACTGCCCGTCGGGCGAGGTGATCAGCACCTTGCCGCTCATGCCGGCCATGAGCTCGGGATAGCGGCCGTGGATCGCGGCGGCCACCTTGACGGATTGGCTCACCGGGTCCACGCGAGCGCCTAGGCGCGTGAAGCGCGCGGGGTAGGTCTTGCGGGTCTCGTCGATCTGCACCTCAAAGGCGCCGCCGACCTTGAGCCAGCGCAGCCAGGCCGAGGGCACGAGGAATTCCAGTTCGAGCACGCTGTCGTCCAGGATGTCCAGGAGCGGCTGGCCTGCCTGCACGTACTGCTGTTCGCGCACGCGCTGCTCGGCCAGGCGCCCCCCAAAGGGCGCGGGCACCTGGCACTTGGCCAGCACGGCCTTGTTCATGCCCACTTCAGCGCGCGCCTTGCTCACGGCCGTGCGCGAGAGTTCCAGCTCCAGCTGACCCACGGCGTTGAGCTGCGCCAGGCGCTGGTTGGCCTGGAGCGTCTGGTCGGCCGCGTCCAGGTCGGCCTCGGCCTTGTCCAGCTGCGCCCGCTGCAGCGCGCAGTCGTAGGTGATGAGCACCTGCCCGGCCCGGAAAGCGCCGCCCTCGGCCACGGAGATGCTGGAGATCTTGGCGCCGATTTCAGCGGCCAGCGTGGTGTAGCGCCTGGGCATGAGCTGGGCGCGGATGTCCTGGCGTTCCATCGCCGGGCGCAGCGGCTGGCCCGGGGGCTGTGCGCCCGGAGGCAAGGCACGTGCGGCCTGGGCTGCAGGGCTGGCGGAGGGTGCAGGAAGCTGGGCCAGTGCGCTGCCGGCCGCCCAGGCCAGCGCGCACGCTGCATAAAAGCTGCGCCGCATCACTGGCGCGGGGTGCTGGCGGGTTGCGTGCCCTGGCTGAGCTGCTGCCAGGGACTGCGGTGGCTGGCCAGCTGGGCGGTCAGGTCCTTGAGGGGCAACTCATGGGTGCTGCCGATCTGTGGCTCCAGCCCCAGGGTGGCGATCATGCGGTTCTCAGCCACCTGCACCTGCGCCAGCGCCTGGTAGCGGCGCAGCAGGCTCAGGATGGCAGCGGTCTCGGTGCTCACCATGTCCAGCTTGCTCTGGGTCTGCACGGCCTGGCGGCTGCGCATCACCTCGGCGATCTGGCTGTCGGTTTCGTAGATGGCATCGGCCCGCTCGTACTGGTTGCGGGCGTTGATCACCTGCAGCCGCGCCAGGTGCACCTGCGTCATCACCGACAGCTGCATGGCCACGCGCCGCTGGTCCGCCAGGGCCACGCCGGCCTCGGCCAGCTTCATCTGCGTGGGGCCGGTGAGCAGGTTCATCAGGTTGAAGGACATCTGCACGCCCGCCTCCTTCCACTGGTTGTCCAGCAGGTAGCGGTCGGTGTCGTACTTGACGCCGTAGTTGAAGGACACGTTGGGGAACATGCGCACCAGCGCGCGGCGGGTTTCCTCGCGGGCAATGCGGGCGTTGTAGTGCTGTTCACGCAGGTCGGCGTTGTTCTGAAGCGCGGTTTCCTCCAGGCGCTCCACCGGCACGCGGGTGATCTCGTCGCTGATGTTGCGCAGGTCGGTGTCGGCAATCTGGATCGGCTGGCCCACCGGGGCGTTGATCAGCGCAGCCAGGTCGACCTGGGCCGAGGACAGCTCCTGGTCGATGGCTTCCAGCAGGCGCAGGTTCTCCAGCAGCTGGCGCTGAAACCGCAGCGGCTCCAGCGGGTTGCGCACCCGCTCGGCGGCCACCTTGCGCGAATCGGCCAGGCCTTCCTCGGCCAGGGCGATGGTTTTCTGCACGTTGGCCTTGAGCAACTGGGCGCTGGCGGCACGCCAGTAGGCGGTGCGCACGTCCTGCATCAGCAGGTGCATGGCCTTGCGGCGGCGCTCGCCGGCAATGAGCAGGCGGTCGGCCTGCTGACGCGAGCCGTAGTAGCCCATGCCAAAGTCCAGCAGGCTCCAGCTCAGGCCCAGGTCGTTGGTGCTGCGGGTGCGGTCCGTGGTGGTGGACGGCAGGCCTGAGGTGTCGGGCACCTCGGACGGGAAGCGGCTGCTGTAGGTGAAGCGCGCCGTGTCACGGCTGGCGTAGCCGGCCTGCGCCATGACCTTGGGCAGCATGTCAAAGCGGGTGACGTCGAGCTGGCCGCGGGCCAGCGTCTCCTCCATCATGCGTGCGCGCCGTTCCAGGTTGTACTTGAGCGCGCGGGCCAGCGCCTCGTCCAGCGTCAGGGGCGCCGCGATCGGCTCCACGCCTGCCCGGATGGCGCCACGGTCCGCCTGGGTTTCCTGGGCCAGCTGGGCCTTCTCCAGCGACACGGGCTGCACGGTGGCGCAGCCCGTCAGAAGAAGCACGCTGCCAGCGAGCAGCGACAGGTTCCAGCGGGGGTGTTGACGAATCAGTTTCATGGGCGGGAAGGCGGTGTTGTGCTGCTGATGCAGCGGTGCTTTGCACCAGTTTGGTGCGGTATTTACAAATGTTAGGTAATTGTCGAGTAAAAACCCCCCACGCCATCCAAAGAAATTCAGGCAATTGCGACCCTGTCTTGTCCTTTGGCGGGGGTTAGCGGCCGGAGCAGGCCACCTTCCGCCGGGCGCCCTGCCCGGCCCTTTGCGGAAAGGCGGGCGTCCCGGCGCGGGCCCGGGCTTGCCACGCCGTCGGGCCTTGGTACAAAGGAAAGAACCCAGGGCGCTGCCCAGGTCGGCATGCAAGGCCGGCGCAGAAGTGCGCCAGCGCGGCTTTCAGCCCCCCGGCCGAGGGAGGCCGCCTTTGGCGGCGGCATGCCGCTGGGTACCGCGGCTGAGGACACGGTCGGAAGCGATGAGGTCGGCTGGGGCCAGGGGCGGCCACTGCGACACCCGCTCATACAGCGGTGCGAAGTCGATCCGGGCCAGCGCGAGCAAGTCAGCCAGGTCGTCCAGGACGAAGTAGATGTCCTGGAAGTCGTCGATCCGGTAGTTCGTGCGCATCACCCGTTCGAGATCGAAGCGCACGCGGTGGGGCGAATCGTCCTGCAACGCGAACACGGCCTCGGCTGCTGAAGACGCGATGCCCGCGCCGTAAATGCGCAGCGCATCGCCCTGCCGCACCAGACCGAACTCCACGGTGTACCAGTACACGCGGGCCAGCTTTTCGAGCATGCCCAGGCCCTGGGCTCGCAGGCCGCCTTCGCCGTAGGCCTGGATGTAGTCGGCCATCACCGGGTTCAGGAGCATGGGCACGTGGCCGAAGACGTCGTGGAAGACGTCGGGCTCCTCCAGGTAGTCGAGCTCGTGCGCACCGCGGATGAAGCGGCCGGCTGGAAAGCGCCTGTGGGCCAGGTGGTCGAAGAACACCTCGTCGGGCACCAGGCCCGGCACGGCCACCACCTGCCAGCCGGTGCGCTGGCGCAGCACTTGGGAGAGCTGCTCGAAGTCGGGAATGCGGTCAGCGGCGATGGGCAGGTGGCCCAGGCCCTCGATGAACTCGCGGCAGGCCCGGCCTTCGAGCAGGCGGCTCTGGCGCTGGAACAGGGTCTGCCACACCGCGTGCTCCTCGGCGGTGTAGGCAGCCCAGTTCTGAGGCACCGTCCAGTCGGGGCGCTCAGGCTGCTCGCCCGCGGCCAGCCCGTGCTTGGCGGATGGACCGGCTGCTTGCGGCATGTTCACCTTCTCGTTCCAGACGGGTGGATGCCGCAGGGTCAGGAGCTCGCGGCCGGTTCCACCTGCAGCGCGCCGCGCCGGATCTGGTCGCGCTCGAGCGACTCGAACAGGGCCTTGAAGTTGCCTTCGCCAAAGCCCTCGTCGCCCTCACGCTGAATGAACTCGAAGAACACCGGGCCCAGCAGCGGCTGGCTGAAGATCTGCAGCAAAAGGCGCTTGCGGCCGCCTTCGGTGGTGCCGTCGAGCAGGATGCCGCGGGCCTGCAGTTCAGGCACCGGCTGGCCGTGACCGGGAAGGCGTTCCTGCAGCATCTCGTAGTACACCTCGTTGGGCGCGGTCATGAGCGCAATGCCGGACATCTGCAGCTGGTCCACGGTGGCTGCAAGGTCGTCGGTGAGCAGGGCCACGTGCTGGATGCCCTCGCCACCGAACTTCATGAGGAATTCCTCGATCTGGCCCGAACCCTTGGACGACTCTTCGTTGAGCGGAATGCGGATCAGCCCGTCGGGCGCGGTCATGGCCTTGGATGTGAGGCCGGTGTGCTGCCCCTGGATGTCGAAGTAGCGGATCTCGCGGAAATTGAAGAGCCGCTCGTAGAACGACGCCCAGTGCGCCATGCGGCCGCGGTAGACGTTGTGCGTGAGGTGATCCACCCGCTTGAGGCCCACGCCGCGCGGGCGCCGTTCCACGCCGGGGAGGAACTCGAAGTCGATGTCGTAGATGCTCTTGCCGTCCTCATGGCGGTCAATCAGGTACAGCGGCGCGCCGCCGATGCCCTGGATCGCAGGCAGGCGCAGTTCCATGGGCCCGGTGGGGATGTCCATGGGCTTGGCGCCCAGGGCCAGCGCACGGGCGTAGGCCTGGTGCGAATCCTTCACCCGGAATGCCAGCCCGCAGGCCGAGGGTCCGTGCTCGGCGGCAAAGTAAGCCGCCTCGCTGCGCGGCTCGCGGTTGACGATGAAGTTGATCTCGCCCTGGCGATAGAGCAGCACGTCCTTGGAGCGGTGCCGAGCGACCAGCGAGAAACCCATCTTCTCGAAAAGCGGCTCCAGAACGTGGGGGGTGGGCGAGGCGAATTCGACGAACTCGAACCCCATCAAGCCCATGGGGTTGTCCAACACTTCAGCCATGACGGCCTCCTGCAAAAAAAGAAAAGACGAACGCGAGAAAAATCAGCGTCGCCAGGCAGGGGGCGCACACGGCACTCCGCGCTTGCTGCGGGCCAGATGGTCACCGATGAAAAGCGCAAAGCCGTGGGGCATGGGAAAGGGGATGAAGGTAGGGGGTGTGGAGGCAAGGCCTTGGACGGGCCTGCAAACCACAAGGCCCGCCATGCTACTGCCTGGCGGGCCGGATTCCAAGTGCGCACGTGGCGTCAGCGCGCAAACTCATCGGTCAAAGGGCCGGGTGCACCGGTTCAAAGGTGCACCTTTTCAAAGATGCACCGGCTCCAAGGTGCACAGGCGAGCGGGTGCACAACCAAGCTGAGCGGCGCAGGCCAGCCCCTCCCATGCAGGCCGGCCAGGGCCGGCCGGGGGTCGGCAGGCTGCACCCGCCGCAGGGCTCAGGAGTCGGCCTTGAAGTTCAGCGCCGTGACCAGGCGGCGTGCCATCTCGGAGTCGGACGCCAGACGGCGGCTGTGCTCACCGGGGGTGCTCGCCTCGATGTAGGCGGCCAGCGGCGTGACGAAGTCGCGGATCTCCTGCTGGGCCATGGCGGCACGCAGCGCGGTGTTGAGGTTGTCGCGCACGGCGTCGCTGATGCCGGCAGGCGCGAAGAAGCCGAACCATTCACGCACCATGAGTTCGCCAAAGCCCTGCTCGCGGTAGGTGGGCACATCGGGCGTGTAGGAGGCGCGCTCCGGGCCCGAGGTGGCCAGGATGCGGACCTTGCCGGTGCGCTGGTGCTGCACCCAGTCGCCCAGCGGCGAGGACATGCCCGCCAACTGGCCGCCCAGCACCTGCGGAATGGCCGGGCCGGAGCCGGCGAAAGGCACGTTGGTGATCTGGAAGTTGCCCAGCATCGCCAGGCGACCGGCCAGCAGGTGCGGCATGGAGCCGGCGGCCGGGTTGCCGATGCTGACCTTGCCCGGGTTCGCCCGCGCCCACTCGACGAAATCGCGCACGTTCTTGACCGAGTCGGGCACGGCCGGGCCCACGACCAGCGCGTGGTCGGTGGAGTGGCCCATGCCCAGGGGCACCAGGTCGGAGGTCGCGTAGTTCAGCCGCGAATACGAATGCGGGTAGATGGTCAGCATGGACGCCGGCGAGTAAAGGATGTGCGCGCCATCGGCCGGTGCCGTCTTGAGCGTCATGACACCGACCTGCCCGCCCGCGCCCGGCTTGTTGTCAATCAGCACGGTGTTGGCGTAGGCACCGCGCAGCCGCTCACCCACGCGCCGCGCAAAGGCGTCGGTGGTGCCGCCGGGCGGAAAGCCCACGATGATGCGCAGGTTTTCGACGCGGCTCTGGGCCATGCTGGGCAGGTGCGCCAGAAGGCTGGTGGCGGCAGCGCCTTGAAGCAAGCGGCGGCGGGTGGTCATGGAAAGTCTCCTGAAGCAAAAAGGTTGGAAGTGAAAAGGCTCGACCGTTTTTTACC
>CAYVGD010000061.1:0-12017 GCA_964450095.1 uncultured Polaromonas sp. | reverse complement strand
GCGCACTGGCCGCGCCAACCCCGGCCTGCTCGACACCGTGCAGGTCGAGTACTACGGCTCCATGCTGCCCATCAGCCAGGTGGCCAACGTCTCGCTGCTCGATGCGCGCACCATCAGCGTTTCGCCCTGGGAAAAGGGCATGGGCGCCAAGATCGAGAAAGCCATCCGCGACTCCGACCTGGGCCTGAACCCCTCCTCGCAGGGCGACCTGATCCGCGTGCCCATGCCGCCCATGACCGAAGAGCGCCGCAAGGAACTGGTCAAGGTGGTCAAGGGCGAGGGAGAACACGCCAAGATCGCCATCCGCAACCTGCGCCGCGATGCCAACGAGGGCGTCAAGAAGCTGGTCAAGGACAAGCTGGCCTCCGAGGATGACGAGCGCCGTGCCACCGACGACATCCAGAAGTTCACCGACCGCTTCATTGCGGAAGTGGACAAGCTGGTCGTCGGCAAAGAGCAGGACATCATGGCGGTCTGACGACCGTCATCTCGGACCCGGGCCAGATGCTTCGGCAGCGCGTCATCACTGCCGTGGTCATGCTGGCTTTTTTGCTGCCAGCGCTTTTCCATTCCACGCCCTGGCCCTTTGCCGCGCTCACGCTGCTGCTGATCGCAGCCGGTGCCTGGGAACTCGGCCGCCTTTGCGGCGTGGCCGCGCCAGTGGCCTGGGCCATGGGCCTGGGCTGCACTGCCGCTTGCGCTGCCGCCTGGTGGGCCGGCTGGCTGGAGAGGCCGATGCCGGGCCTCTGGGCCCTGGGTGGGCTGATCTGGGTGCTCGGTGGTGCCAGCCTCCTTCATGGCGGCGTGGGCCGCTGGCAACGCGCCGGCAAGGTGACCCGTTGCACCCTGGGCCTGGTGGCCCTGTGGCTGGCCTGGCTGGCGGTCGCGCAGGCGCGCATCCAGGGCATCAGCTTCCTTCTCTCCGTCCTGGTGCTGGTGTGGGCCGCCGACATTGCCGCCTATTTCGCCGGTAAGGCCTGGGGCACGCGTTTCATCCGCCGCAAGCTCGCCCCGGCCATCAGCCCCGGCAAGAGCTGGGAGGGCGCGCTGGGCGGTGCAGCGGCGGTGCTGCTGATCGGCCTGGTCTGGGCGACCGTGGAGGCATCGCACGGTCTGACGACCTCGCAGCTGAGCCTGTATGGTCGCCTGTCTGAGGCCCACGGCCTGCCGGTCATGGCCCTGGCCCTCCTGCTGCTGGCAGCCATGAGTGTGGTGGGCGACTTGGTCGAGTCGCTGATCAAGCGCAGTGCCGGCGCCAAGGACTCCAGCGGCCTGCTGCCCGGCCACGGCGGCGTGCTCGACCGGGTCGACGCCTTGCTTCCCGTGCTGCCATTGGCCATGATGCTGCTGAGCTTTTCCCCCTGAAGGCCTGGACCATGAGAAAACGCGTCACCGTGCTGGGCTCGACCGGCTCCATCGGCACCAACACCCTCGACGTGATCGCACGGCACACGGATCGCTATGAGGTCTTCGCGCTCAGCGCCGCCCGCCAAGTTGAAGCGCTCCTGGCCCAGTGTCAGCGTTTCAACCCGGTGTTCGCGGTCATGGCGAGTCAGCCGCATGCGCTGGAACTGCAGGATCGCCTGGCGCAGACCGGGTTGCAGACCCGGGTGCTGACTGGCGACGACGCGCTCGAGCGCATTGCCGACGACGAGCGCGTGGACATGGTCATGGCTGCCATCGTCGGCGCGGCGGGCCTGGCGCCCTGCATGGCGGCTGCGCGGGCGGGCAAGCGACTGCTGCTGGCCAACAAGGAAGCGCTGGTGGTGGGCGGCGAGGTTTTTCTGGACGCGGTGCGCAGCGGCGGTGCGCAGCTGCTGCCCATCGACAGCGAGCACTCGGCCATTTTCCAGGCGCTTCCCGAAGACCCCGCCACTTGGGGTGAGCGTGTGCACAAGATCGTGCTCACGGCCTCTGGCGGCCCATTCCGCGAGCGCGATGTGGACACGCTGCACCTGGTCACGCCTGAGCAGGCCTGCGCGCACCCGAACTGGGTGATGGGCCGCAAGATCTCGGTCGATTCGGCCACCATGATGAACAAGGCGCTGGAGGTGATCGAGGCGCGCTACCTCTTCGGCATGACCCCCTCGCAGATCGAGGTGGTCATCCATCCGCAGAGCATCATCCATTCCATGGTCCAGTACCGCGACACCTCGGTGGTGGCGCAGCTGGGCACGCCCGACATGCGGGTGCCGATCGCCTATGGCCTGTCCTGGCCCGAGCGCATCGAGTCGGGCGCCCGCCCGCTGGACTTCGGCGCCCTGGCCAGCATGACGTTTGCCGCCCCCGATCCCCGGCGCTTTCCCGGGTTGGGCCTGGCCTGGGAGGTGCTTGAAGCGCCTGTGGGCAGCACCGCGGTGCTCAATGCCGCCAACGAGGTGGCCGTGCAGGCCTTCCTCGACCAGCGCATCCGCTTTGACCAGATCCACCAGGTCAACCGCGAAACCCTGGACGGCTGGGCGCCCCCGGCGGTGGTGGGCGTGCACGACCTGCTGGCCATCGATCGGGAAGCCCGTCACCGGGCCGAAGCCGTCGCCGCCCGGCTGGGGAGCTGAGCGATGACCACGCTGCTGGCGTTCATCGTCGCGCTGGGCCTCCTGATCGCCATCCACGAATACGGGCATTACCGCATGGCTGTGTCCTGTGGCGTGAAGGTGCTGCGGTTTTCCATCGGCTTCGGCCGGCCGATCCTCCGCTGGCGGCTGGCCGGCAAGCCCACCGAGTTCGTCATCGGATTGCTGCCGCTGGGCGGTTACGTGAAGATGCTCGACGAGCGCGAGGCCCCGGTCGAGGCCGCCGAGCGCCACCTGGCGTTCAACAACCAGCCGCTGGGCGCGCGGGCTGCCATCGTCGCGGCCGGGCCGCTGGCCAACCTGCTGCTGGCGGCGCTGCTCTATGCCACCGTCAACTTCGTGGGCCAGGAGCAGCCCCGCGCCATTCTTGCGGCACCCGTGGCCGGCTCGGTGGCCGACCTGGCCGGGCTTCGCCCGGGGGAGTTGGTGCTGGAGGCGGGCGAGGAAAACGGCTCGCCCACAGCGGTTCGCTCTTTCGAGGACCTGCGCTGGCAGCTCACGCGTGGCGCGCTCGAGGGCGAGCGCCTGCGCCTGCTCACCCAGGCCCTGCCGGAGGGCGGCCCGCGGCGTGAGGTGATGCTGGACCTGACTGGTTTTGCCGAGCGCGAGGCCGATGCCCAGCTCCTGCGCGACATTGGCTTGCCCGGGCCACTGAGCCAGCCCGTGGTGGGCAGGCTGCAGGAGGGCGGCGCGGCCGCACAGGCCGGGCTGCAGCCCGGCGACGTGGTGCGGGCGGTGGAAGGTCGCCGGGTGTTCGATGCCGCGCAGCTGCGCGAATGGATCCGCCTGTCCCGCCCCGGCCAGCCGCAGGCCTGGGAGGTCGAGCGCGGCGGGCAGCGCCTGCAGCTCACCGTGGTGCCGCAGGTCCGGGAAGAGGGCGCAAGCCGCGTGGTGCGCATCGGCGCCTATCTGGGCGCACCACCCGAGACGGTGCTGGTGCGGGACGACCTGTGGGAAGCCGCCTGGGGCGGCGTGGCCCGCACCTGGGAGGTGAGCCTCCTGACGGTGCGCATGCTTGGCCGCATGCTCATTGGCGAGGCGTCGCTTCGCAACCTGTCCGGGCCGCTGACCATCGCGGACCACGCGGGCAAGTCGGCCCAGATGGGGTGGGTGCCCTACCTGCTGTTTCTGGCCGTCATCAGCGTGAGCCTGGGGGTGCTGAACCTGCTGCCGCTGCCCATGCTCGATGGCGGACACCTGATGTATTATCTTTTTGAGCTCATCACTGGCCGCGGTGTCTCCGAGGCCTGGATGGATCGCCTGCAACGAGGCGGCATCGCCGTCCTGATGGTCATGATGTCCATCGCCCTGTTCAATGATGTGACGCGCCTCCTCGGCCAGTTCTGACCCGGTCCATCGCGCGCGCTGCGCGCCAGCCCTTCTTCCATGCCCCACGCCTTCCAACGCTTCAAAATCCGCACGGCTTCGGCCCTGCTCGCGGGCCTGCTGGCTTCCACCCTGTCCTGGGCGGTCGACCCCTTCGTGCTGCGTGACATCCGGGTGGAGGGTCTGCAGCGCGTGGAGCCCGGCACCATCTTCGCGTCGCTGCCGTTCCGCCTGGGCGAGACCTACACCGATGAAAAAGGGGCCTCGGCCATCCGCGCGCTGTTCGCGCTGGGCTTGTTCAAGGACGTTCGCCTCGAGGTCGAGGGCAGCACCCTGGTGGTGGTGGTCGAGGAGCGCCCCACCGTGGCCGATGTCAACTTCGTAGGCGCCCGCGAATTCGACAAGGACGTGCTCAAGAAAGCCCTTCGCGAGATTGGCCTCTACGACGGCCAGCCCTTCGACAAGGCGCTGGCCGACCGCGCCGAGCAGGAACTCAAGCGCCAGTACATCAACCGCAGCCTCTACGGCGCGCAGGTGGTCACCACCGTCACGCCGGTGGAGCGCAACCGCGTCACCCTGACTTTCAGCGTCACCGAAGGCGAGGTCGCCAAGATCCGCGAAATCCGCATTGCCGGTGCGCGTGCCTTCAGCGAAAAGACCCTGCTGGATCTCTTCGACCTGGACACCGGCGGCTGGCTGAGCTGGTACACCAAGTCCGATCGCTATTCGCGCGTTAAGCTCAATGCAGACATCGAGACCCTGCGCTCCTATTACCTGACCCGCGGCTACCTGGACTTCCGGGTGGATTCCACGCAGGTGGCCATCTCACCGAACAAGCAGCAGATCACCGTGACGATCAATGTCACCGAAGGCGAGCGCTTCCTGGTCTCGGGCGTGCGCCTGGAGGGCAACTACCTCGGCCGCGAGGAGGAGTTCAAGACCCTGGTGACCATCCGCCCGGGCGAGGCCTACAACGCCGACCGCGTGGCAGAGACCGTGAAGTCCTTCAACGACTACTTCGGCCGCTTCGGCTTTGCCTTTGCCCGTGTGGAGGCCACGCCGCAGATCGACCGCAGCACCAACCGCGTGGCCTTCGTCCTGCAGGCCGAACCCTCTCGCCGCGCGTATGTGCGCCGCATCAATGTGGCGGGCAACACCCGCACGCGCGACGAAGTGATCCGCCGCGAATTCCGCCAACTCGAGGCGTCCTGGTACGACAGCGATCGCATCCGGCTGTCGCGTGAACGGGTGGACCGTCTGGGCTTTTTCACGGGCGTTGAGGTGGAAACCCAGGATGTGCCGGGCACGCCCGACCAGGTGGATCTCACGGTCACCGTGGCCGAAAAGCCCACTGGCAGCCTTCAGATCGGTGCGGGCTTTTCCAGCGGCGACAAGCTCTCGCTGATCGCTGGCATTCGCCAGGAGAACATCTTCGGCAGCGGCAACTACCTGGGCCTGGAGGTCAACACCAGCCGCTTCAACCAGCAACTGGTGCTGAGCACGGTGAACCCGTACTTCACGCCGGACGGTGTCTCCCGCTCCATCGACGTCTTCAGCCGCACCACGCGCCCGTTCCTGGGGCAAGCCACCCAGTTCCGCCTGGAAACCCAAGGCGCCAGCATGCGCTTCGGCGTGCCCTTCACCGAGACCGATCGGGTGTTCTTCGGCGGCGGCTACGAGGCCTGGAACATCCAGGCCGGCACCAGCCTGAGCTTGCTGGAGTTCGTGCGACAGCAGGGCACCAACAGCGTCAACACCGTGCCGCTCACCCTGGGCTGGCAGCGCGACCAGCGCGACAGCGCCCTGGTGCCCACGCGCGGCATGCTGCAGCGCCTCAATGGCGAGTGGGGTGTGGCCGGCGACTTGCGTTACCTTCGTTCCACCTACCAGGCCCAGCGCTACATCCCGCTGAACAAGCAGTTCACCGTGGGTCTGAACGGCGAGATCGGCCTGGGCCAAGGCCTCAACGGCCAGCCGTTCCCGGTCATCAAGAACTTCTACTCGGGCGGCCTGGGTTCTGTGCGCGGTTTTGCGCAAGGCTCCTTGGGCCCGCGCTTCACCGACCCGGTCACCGGACAGCCCAGCCTGGCGGCCACCGGCGGTGCCAAGCGCATGACGCTGAACGCCGAACTCATCACGCCCTTCCCGGGCGCGGGCAACGACCGCACGCTGCGCATGTTCGGCTTCCTTGACGCGGGCAATGTCTTCGCCGAAAGCGATCCGTACCGCCTGCAAGACCTCAAGGCATCCGCAGGCATCGGCGTGAGCTGGATCTCACCCGTCGGCCCGCTGCGCCTGGCCTACGCCTTTCCCGTTCGCAAGGACCCTAGCGATAGAATCCAGCGCCTGCAATTCCAGATCGGAACCGCTTTCTGATGAACACGTTCGCCCGCCGCCTCGCCCTGTCTGCCGCCTTCTTGCTCGCCGGCTTGTCTGCGCAGGCGCAGGAATTCAAGATCGGCATCGTCAACCTCGATCGCATCGTGCGCGAGGCCGCCCCGGCGCGTGCCGCCCAGTCCAAGCTGGAGCAGGAATTCAGCCGTCGCGAAAAGGAACTGGCTGACCTGGGCAACCAGATCAAGGCCGGCTCGGAGCGCCTTGACCGCGAGGGCCCGACCCTGCCCGAGAGCCAGCGCTCCACGCGCCAGAAGCAGCTGGTCGACCAGGACCGTGAGTTCCAGCGCAAGCGCCGCGAATTCCAGGAAGACCTGAACAACCGCAAAAACGAGGAACTCCAGCTCCTGATCGACCGCGCCAACCGCGCCGTCAAGGCCCTGGCCGAGGCTGAGAAGTTCGACCTGATCATTCAGGAAGCGGTCTACATCAACCCCAAGCACGACATCACCGACAAGGTGATCCGCCAGCTCAACGCCAGCGGGCGCTGAGCCAGGCCGCGTCGGCACCCGGAGTCAAGCCGCGTGAGCCTGGTGCTGGGCAGCCTGCTAGAGGCCCTGTCGCCCGAGATGGAGGCCCATCTGCACGGGGATGCCAGCCGCCTCATTGAGCGCCTGGCGCCCATCGAAACCGCAGGCCCGCAGGACCTGAGCTTCCTGAGCCATCCCAAATACGCAGCCAAGCTGGGGTCCAGCCGGGCGGGGTGCGTCATCGTCTCGCCGGCGCTGGAAGCAGCAGCCCGGGCGCGCGGCGACTGCATCGTGGTGGCCGACCCCTACCTCTTCTTTGCGCACTGCACGCAGCTCTGGCGCCACCGCCACGCCCGCCCGCAGCCTTCGGGTGTGCATCCCACCGCCTGGCTCGATCCCTCGGCCCGCGTGGCCGCTTCGGCCAGCATCGGTGCCTTTGCCTTCGTTGGCGCCGATGCCGAGGTGGGCGAGGGCGCCCGGCTGGGCGAGCACTGCGTGGTCGGGGCCGGCGCACGCATCGGCGCGCACACCCGGCTGGCCGCTCGCGTGAGCGTGGGCGAAGACTGCCATGTGGGCGAGCGCTGCATCCTGCACCCTGGCGTGGTGGTGGGCGCCGATGGCTTTGGCTTCGCACCTACGCAGGGTCGCTGGGAGAAGATCGAGCAGCTGGGCGCGGTGCGCATCGGCCATGATGTCGAGATCGGCGCCAACACCTGCATCGACCGCGGCGCCCTCGGCGACACGGTGCTGGAGGACGGCGTCAAGCTCGACAACCTCATCCAGATCGGCCACAACGTGCACGTCGGCGCGCACACCGCCATGGCCGGCTGCGTCGGCGTGGCCGGCAGCGCCCGCATCGGCGCGCACTGCACCATCGGCGGCGGCGCCGTGGTGCTCGGGCACCTCTCGCTGGCCGACCATGTGCATGTGTCGGCCGCATCGGTGGTCACCCGCTCCATTGCCCGGCCTGGCCAGTACAGCGGCTTCTTTCCCATCGACGACAATGGCGCCTGGGAGAAGAACGCCGCCACGCTCAAGCAGCTGCACGCGCTGCGCGAGCGCATCAAGCAGCTCGAGGCGCGCACCGGCAGCCGCAGCGCCTGAAGCGCGGCATCCAGCGCGCCGCGGCCTGCAGGCGGCGCCGCACGCATCACACACAACGACGACCGATACCATGATGGACATCCACCAGATCCTCAAGCAATTGCCCCACCGTTACCCCATTCTGCTGGTGGACCGCGTGCTGCAGATCGAGAAAGGCCAGCGCATCCAGGCCATCAAGAACGTCACCATCAACGAGCCTTTCTTCACCGGCCACTTTCCCCACCGTCCGGTGATGCCCGGTGTGCTGATGCTCGAGGCCCTGGCCCAGGCGGCCGCCCTGCTGGCCTTCGACACCCTCGGCACCACGCCCGATGACAAGACCGTGTACTACTTCGCCGGCATCGACGGCGCGCGCTTCAAGCGCCCGGTCGAGCCGGGTGACCAGCTCGTCATGGACGTCAGCCTCGACCGCATGAAGGCGGGCATCTTCAAGTTCACAGGCACCGCGCGCGTGGACGGGCAGGTGGCCTGCGAGGCCGAACTGATGTGCACCATGCGCACCATCGCCTGACCCCCCCCGCCATGACACGCATCCATCCCACCGCGCTGGTGGATCCGGCCGCCCAGCTCGACAGCAGCGTCGAGGTCGGGCCTTACACCGTCATCGGCCCGCACGTGAAGATCGGCGCCGGCACCACCGTGGGTGCGCACTGCGTCATCGAGGGTCACACCACCATCGGCGAAGGCAACCGGATCTTCCAGTTCAACTCGCTGGGCGCGGTGCCGCAGGACAAGAAGTACGCGGGTGAGCCCTGCGAGCTGGTCATCGGCGACCGCAACACCGTCCGTGAGTTCTGCACCTTCAACATCGGCTCGCCCGGGGACAAGGGCGTCACACGGGTGGGCGACGACAACTGGATCATGGCCTACGTGCACCTGGCGCACGATGTCGAGGTGGGCAACCACACGATCTTTGCCAACAACTCGCAGTTGGCCGGGCATGTGCAGGTGGGCGACTGGGTGATCCTGGGCGGCTTCACCGTGGTGCACCAATTCGTGCGCATCGGTGCGCACGCCATGACCGCCATGTGCTCGCTGCTGTTTGGCGACGTGCCGCCCTTCGTGATGTGCCAGGGCCAGCCCGCAGGTGCCCGCTCCATGAACTTCGAGGGCCTGCGCCGCAGGGGCTTTTCCGCCGAGCGGATCGCCGCGGTCAAGGGCATGCACAAGGCGCTCTACCGCGACGGCCTCACGCTCGATGCCGCCCGCCAGCGCATCGCCGCACTCAGTCAGTCGCATCCGGAAGCGACCCCCGACGTGCAGATGATGCTGGACTTCCTGAGCGCCAGCTCGGCCGAGCGCGGCATCGTCCGCTGAGATCGCGATGAACCCGAGCGCTCCGTCCTCGGCGACCGGCGGGGCAGCGGCCCCGGGGCCGCGCGTGGCCATGGTGGCCGGCGAGGCCTCGGGCGACCTGCTCGCCGGGCTGCTGCTGGGCGGCATGAAGTCGCGCTGGCCGCAGCTTGCAGGCCATGGCATCGGGGGTCCCCGCATGGCTGCGCAGGGCTTTGAGGCCTGGTGGCCCAGCGACAAGCTCTCCGTGCGTGGCTACGTGGAAGTGCTGCGCCACTACCGCGAGATCGTCGGCATCCGCCGTCAGCTCAAGGAGCGGCTGCTGGCCCAGCGGCCCGACGTGTTCATCGGCGTCGACGCGCCCGATTTCAACCTCGACCTGGAGGCCGACCTGAAGGCCCGGGGCGTGCGCACCGTGCATTTCGTCTGTCCGTCCGTCTGGGCCTGGCGGGCCGAACGGGTGGAAAAAATCCGCCGCAGCTGCGATCACGTGCTGTGCATCTTTCCTTTCGAGCCTGCGCTGCTGGCTCGGCATGGCATCGAAGCGACCTACGTCGGCCATCCGCTGGCGCAGGTGATCCCGCTGCAGCCCGACCGCTTGGCCGCGCGCCAGACCCTCGGCCTTGCCCCGCAGGCGCAGGTGCTGGCGCTGCTGCCGGGAAGCCGTGCATCGGAAATCCAGGCGATCGCGCCGCGCTTTCTGGCCGCCGCCAAGATCCTTCTGGCCGCACGTCCCTCGCTGGTGCTGCTGCTCCCGGCCATGCCCGCGCTCGAGCCGGCGGTGCGCCGGTATGTGCAGGCCGCTGGTCTGGCTGGGCGTGTGCAGGTCACCACGGGCCAGTCCCACGAAGTGTTGGCCGCCTGCGACGTGACCCTGATCGCCAGCGGCACCGCCACGCTGGAGGCGGCGCTCTTCAAGCGGCCGATGGTCATTGGATACCACATGAACTGGCTGTCCTGGCAGATCATGAGGCGCAAGAAGCTGCAGCCCTGGGTGGGCTTGCCCAACATCCTGTGCGAGGACTTCGTGGTGCCTGAACTGCTGCAGGACGCCGCCACCCCGCAGGCGCTGGCCGCCGCGGTGGACGGCTGGCTGCAGGCCCTGGAAAGCGAGCCTGCCAAAATCCGGTCGCTCGAGGCCCGCTTCGAGGCCCTGCACCACGAACTGCTGCGTGACACCCCCCAACTGGCCAGCGATGCGATCTCGCAAGTCCTCCGTGCCTGAACAGGTGCCTTTTTCCTGGGACGTGCCTGGCCTCGTGGCCGGCGTGGACGAGGCCGGCCGTGGGCCCCTGGCCGGACCGGTGGTGGCCGCAGCCGTCATCCTGGACGATCTGCAGCCCATCCCGGGCCTCGCGGATTCCAAGGTGCTGTCTCCGCTCAAGCGTTCGCGCCTCTACGACGAAATCCGCGCCAAGGCGCTGTGCTGCTCGGTGGCGTTGGCCACGGTGGAAGAGATCGACCGCATCAACATTCTGCAGGCCACCTTGCTGGCCATGCGGCGCGCCGTGGAGGGCCTGCGGCTCAAGCCTGCCAAAGTGCTGGTGGACGGCAACCGCCTGCCCAGCCTGTCGGTCATGGCCGAGGCGGTGGTGGGCGGTGACGCAAAGGTGGCCGCCATTTCCGCCGCTTCCATCCTGGCCAAGGTCACGCGCGACCGCTGGTGTGAAGACATCGACCGCCAGTACCCGCAATACGGCTTTGCCGCCCACAAGGGCTACGGCACAGCCGAACACCTGGCGGCGCTGCATGCCCACGGCGCCTGCCCGGCGCACCGCCGCAGCTTCGCCCCCGTGGCGCGGGTGCTGGCGTCGGAGGCCGGATGAGCGAACCCCTTTTCATCAGCTCGCGGGCCAATGGTTTCATCAAGGACCTCAAGCGCCTGGCCCAGGACAGCACGGCCTACCGCCGGCAGGCACAGGTCTGGCTCGAGGGCGACCACCTCATTCGCGCAGCCCTGCAGCGCGGCCTGCGGCTGCGCAGCCTGGTGCTGGCCGAATCCTTCGTGGACAGGGTGCCGCCCGAGTGGCGGGCGGCCGCCGATGCCAGCGTGACCGTGGCAGAGGGCCTCTGGCGCGAGTTCAGCGGCCTGGAGTCGCCGGCATCTGCCGGGGCGGTGCTCGACATCGCCCCCGGTGGCGTGCCGCGGCCTGGCATGGCCGCCGTGGTGCTGGACCGGGTGCAGGACGCGGGCAACGTTGGCTCCATCCTGCGCAGCGCCGCCGCCTTCGGGGTGGGTCAGGTGCTGGCGCTCAAGGGCACGGCAGCGCTCTGGTCGCCCAAGGTGCTGCGCGCCGGCATGGGCGCCCATTTCGGGCTGCACCTGGCGGAGTCGCTGGAGCCCGAGGACCTGCAGGCCCTGGACCTGCCTTTTCTGGCCACCAGTTCCCACCAGGGTGAACTGCTGCATCAAGCCCGGCTGCCGTGGCCCTGCGCCTGGGTGATGGGCCATGAGGGGCAGGGCGTGCGACCCGATCTGATGGCGCGCGCCGCGCTGTCGGTGCGCATCGCCCAGCCTGGCGGGGAGGAATCCCTGAATGTGGCGGCTGCCGCCGCCATCTGCCTACACGCCAGCGCCCTGTCGGCCGCTGGGGCCGTTGAGCCCGGGCGCTGAGGCACCGGGCCCTGAGGTATCGGGCCCTGAGGTATCAGGCTCATTTTTGCGTCTGCTTGCAGGCTGCGCCCTGTCTCGGTGGGGCTTGCTCGGCTATACTGAGAGGCTTTTCTAAACAGCCTCGCCCGAGCGCAGCAAAAGCCACCCCCTACAGACAAACAGCAGACTGCAGCGCCCTTGGAGCCGGGCTCCGGAAGTGCGCGCGCTTGGGCGAACCGCACTCATTTCGGAGAACCCAGTGCT
>CAYVGD010000060.1:0-12145 GCA_964450095.1 uncultured Polaromonas sp. | reverse complement strand
GTGCTCATGATCGACCTGGACCCGCAGGGCAACGCCACCATGGGCTCGGGCGTGGACAAGCGCGAGCTCGAGCTCACGGTGTACGACGTGCTGCTGGAGTCGGCCAGCATCGAAGAAGCCCGCGTCACCAGCCAGAAGCTGATCGATGCCGGTTGCGGCTTCGACGTGCTGGGCGCCAACCGGGAGCTGGCTGGCGCCGAGGTGGAACTGGTGGACCTGGAACGCCGCGAAAAGCGGCTGCGCGCTGCCATTGCCGAGGTGGCCGGCCAGTACGACTTCGTGCTGATCGACTGCCCGCCGTCGCTGTCGCTGCTCACGCTCAACGGGCTGTGCTCGGCCCACGGCGTGATCGTGCCCATGCAGTGCGAGTACTTCGCGCTCGAGGGCCTGACGGACCTCGTCAACACCATCAAGCAGGTGCACGCGCACCTCAACCCCGACCTCAAGATCATCGGGCTCCTGCGGGTGATGTTCGACCCGCGCATCACGTTGCAGCAGCAGGTGGCCGAGCAACTCAAGGAGCACTTTGGCGAGAAGGTGTTCAACACCGTCATCCCGCGCAACGTGCGCCTGGCTGAGGCGCCCAGTTACGGCCTGCCGGGCGTGGCCTTCGACCCGTCGGCCAAGGGCTCCCAGGCATTCGTGGCCTTTGCAGAAGAAATGGTCGAGCGTTTGCAGCGTTGGTGAGGCCAAATTGAATACCAAAGCATTCAAATGAGCGGCTCGCCCGTCCTGATCCTGCCCGGCTGGCAAGGCAGCGGCCCGGCCCACTGGCAAAGCCGCTGGGAACTGCTGCACGGCCACCAGCGCGTGGAGCAGCACGACTGGTCGCGCCCGCTGCGGGGTGACTGGTCCATGCGCCTGGAGGAGGCCCTGCTGGGCCTGCAGGCCAGCGACGGACCGGCCGTGCTGGTGGCGCACAGCCTGGGCTGCCTGCTGGTGGCCGCCTGGGCTGCGCATTCGCGCCAGACGCACCGCGTCAAGGCGGCGTTGCTTGTGGCGCCGGCCGACACCGAGCGCGAGGCGCTGCGCGCGGTGCTGCCGAGCTGGTCGCCCGTCGTGCGGCAAAGCCTGCCGTTTCAGAGCGTGCTGGTGGCCAGCCGGAACGACCCGTACTGCACGCTCGACCGCGCCTGCGCGTTCGCCGCCGACTGGGGCAGCGCTCTCATCGACCTAGGCGAGGCTGGACACATCAACGCCGACAGCGGCCTGGGCGACTGGCCCTGGGGCCACGCACAACTTCAGGCGCTGCGCGGCGCCTGAGCCATTCAAGAAAGACACACCATGGTCACCAAGAAACCCAAGGGCCTGGGCCGCGGACTGAGCGCGCTGCTCGGCCCCGCTGTCAGCGACACGCCGGCCGAGCTGCCTGCAGGCGCCAGCCCCGGCGTTCCCGCCTCCCTGCTGCTCACCGACATGGTGGCCGGCCAGTACCAGCCGCGCACGCGCATGGACGAGGGCGCGCTTTACGAGCTGGCCGAGTCCATCAAGGCGCAGGGCATCATGTCGCCGATCCTCGTGCGCCGCCTGAGCGACGAGCACGCGCGGCGGCGGCGCCAGGACATGGCCGCGCAGCCGGCCGCAGGCGGCGCGGCCGGTTCCGCAGACGCCCACGACAGGCCGCTCTACGAAATCATCGCGGGCGAGCGGCGCTTTCGCGCCTCCAGGCTCGCGGGCCTGGAGAGCGTGCCGGTGCTGGTGCGCGACGTGCCCGACGAGTCGGCCGCCGCCATGGCGCTGATCGAAAACATCCAGCGCGAGGACCTCAACCCGCTGGAGGAGGCCCAGGGCCTGCAGCGCCTGGTCAAGGAGTTCGGCCTCACGCACGAGGCCGCCGCGCAGGCGGTGGGCCGCTCACGCAGCGCGGCCTCCAACCTGCTGCGCCTCTTGAACCTGGCCGAGCCGGTGCAGGTGATGCTCATGGCCGGCGACATCGACATGGGCCACGCCCGGGCGCTCTTGGCGCTCGACCGCGCCACGCAGATCACGGCGGCCAACCAGATCAGCGCCAAGAAGCTGTCGGTGCGCGAGGCCGAGAGCCTGGTCAAGAAGCTCGGCGCCGAGTTCACGCTGCAGCCGCCCAAGGTCACCAAGGAAAAGTCGCGCGACGTGCGTCGCGTGGAGGAAGAACTGTCCGACCTGCTGACCGCCGAGGTCGAGGTGCGCATCAAGAAGCAGGTCAAGCGCCACGGCAAGCGCGAGGACGTGGGGGAGGTCGCGATCTCGTTCGGCTCGCTCGACGAGCTCAATGGGCTGATCGACCGGCTGCGCGGCCACAGCGGCTGAGCTGCGCCGGCAGGCCAAGTGCGGCCTGCGGTCTGCAAAACGCAGGCGCTGTCCAAGGACAAGCCATGAGCTGACGCGGACCGAACGAGGGGATGGTTACATTTTCAGGGTCTCTTGAATCCCTGAAGTTCCCGCCCTCGATGCCCCACGACGTCAGCCTCATTGCCACCCTTGCCGTCGGTTTCGGCCTGGCCCTCGTGCTGGGTGTGGCGGCCAGCACCCTTCGCCTGCCCCCACTGGTGGGCTACCTGCTGGCCGGCGTGCTGATCGGCCCGGCCACGCCCGGCTTCGTGGCCGACATGGGCCTGGCCGCGCAGCTGTCCGAGATCGGCGTGATGCTGCTGATGTTCGGCGTGGGCCTGCATTTCTCGCTCGATGACCTCATGGCCGTGCGCCGCATCGCGGTGCCCGGGGCGCTGGTGCAGATCGGCGCGGCCACGCTGATGGGCGTGGCCGCCGCCATGCTCTGGGACTGGGACTGGGGCGCGGCCGTGGTGTTCGGCGTGAGCCTGTCGGTGGCCAGCACCGTGGTGCTGCTGCGCGCGCTGGAGGCGCGCGGGCAGCTCCAGTCCATGAACGGGCAGATCGCGGTCGGCTGGCTCATCGTCGAAGACCTGGTGATGGTGCTGGTGCTGGTGCTGCTGCCGGCGGTGGCCGGCTTCATGGCCGCCGGCAAGGGCGCCGACACCAGCGCGCTCTGGTCGACCCTGGGCTGGACGCTGATGAAGGTGGCCGCCTTCATCGCGCTCATGCTCATCGTGGGCCGCTGGGCCTTCCCCAAGGCGCTGTGGGCGATCACGCGCACCGGCTCGCGCGAGCTGTTCACCCTGAGCGTGGTGGCTGCGGCCGTGGGCGTGGCCTTCGGTGCGGCCAAGCTGTTCGATGTGTCGTTCGCCCTCGGCGCCTTCTTCGCCGGCATGATGATGCGCGAGTCCGAATTCAGCCATCGTGCGGCCGACGAGTCGCTGCCGCTGCGCGATGCCTTTGCCGTGCTGTTCTTCGTCTCGGTGGGCATGCTGTTCGACCCGGCCGTCGTCTGGGAGCAGCCCGTCAAGCTGCTGCTGGTGGTGGCCATCATCATGCTGGGCAAGACCGTGGCCGCGGTGGCCCTGGTGCTGCTGTTCCGCTACCCGCTCAACACCGCGCTCACCGTGGGCGTGAGCCTGGCGCAGATCGGCGAGTTCTCCTTCATCCTGGCGGGCCTGGGCGTGGCGCTGGGGCTCTTGCCCAAGGAAGGCCAGAGCCTGATCCTGGCCGGTGCCCTGGTGTCGATAGCCGCCAACTCGGCCTTGTTTGCCGCCATCGAGCCGGTGCAGGCCTGGCTGCGGCGCCGCTCGCCGTGGGTGCGCCGCATGGAAGCCCGCGAGGACCCGCTGGCCCAGCTGCCTTATTCCACCGACCCGCGCCTGCTCACCGGGCACGTGGTGGTGATCGGCCACGGCCGCGTGGGCCAGCAGATCGCCGAGGCGCTGCGCCAGCAAGGCCGCGCCCTGGTGGTGCTTGACCACAACCGCGAGCGCATCGAGGGCCTGCGCAAGCAAGGCGTGCCCGCGGTGCACGGCGACGCCTCCGAGCCCGAGGCGCTGGTGCAGGCCCATGTGGCGCGCGCGGCCCAGCTGGTGCTGGCCCTGCCCGATGCGCAGGAGGCCCGCCGCATCGTCGAGCTCTCGCGCCAACTCAATGCGCAGCTGTCGGTGGTGATCCGCGCCCGCAGCGGCGACGAGGCCGACTTGCTGCGCCAGTCGGGCCTGGGCGCCGTGTTCTCGCCCGAGGACGAACTGGCGCAGGCCATGCTGCGTTCGCTGGCCGGCAAGGTCTGAGCGCAGCGCGCGGGGTTTCGCCCAGGAGCCGGACTCTTGCAAAGGTCCATCCGCTGCGCGGGACGAACGAGTTGGGGCTGTGTGGGCCCGGGCCTCCGGCGATCTCTTCACGGGCGAGATGTTCCGGGCTGCGAACCGGCACCGCCCAAGGGCCGGGCTTCCGCGAAATTCGAGCCACTGCGCGGGTGGCACGGGTGGCTGCCGTCGGAGCCCGGCTGCCCGGGGGATGTTTTCGCAGGCAAGGCGCCGGGCAACGAGGCGGCATCGCTCAGTCGCTGTCCCCTGCGCGGGGCTGGCGCGTGCGGCGGCAGCCCCTGGACCTTCAGCCCGGCAGCCTGAACGTGGCGAAGGTGGCGAAGGCGGACCAGGCCACCACCAGCCCGATGAGCGCCGCCCCCAGGCGGGTGACGGTGTGCAGCCGGCCCGCCACGTACGCCGAAAGGGCCAGCGTGAGCAGGTTGCCGGCCAGGCCGCGCAGCTCGTCGGTGAAGCCTGCGGTGTAGGCGGGGTAGAGCAGGCAGTTGGCAAAGAGCAGCGGCACCAGCAGGCGCACCGCCCCTTCGCGCGAGCGCCGCAGCACCCGCGCCTGCACCCAGCCCATCACGCCCAGCAGCACCGTCCACACCGCGCCGATGACGGCCGGCGGCGGCAGCAGCTCAAACTCGGTGCGGCTTCTCTGGCCGGCGCCGCCGCCGCGCAGGTCGAAGGCGAACAGCAGGCCGTTGACCAGCACCGCCAGGCCGATGGCGCCCGCCACGAATTGCCAGGCGGGGCGTGGCCGGCGCATCACAGCGAGAAGATCTTGCCGGGGTTGAGGATGTTCTTCGGGTCCAGCGCTTTTTTCAGCGTGCGCATCATCTGCACGGCGCCTTCGCCGGCCTCGTCCACCAGGAAGTCCATCTTGTGCAGCCCGATGCCGTGCTCCCCCGTGCAGGTGCCGCCCAGGCGCAGCGCGCGCTGCACCAGTTGGTGGTTGAGCGCTTCAGCGATGCGCCGCTCCTCACCGCTGTCGGGGTCGATGAGGTAGCCGAAGTGGAAGTTGCCGTCACCCACGTGGCCGACCAGGAAGTAGGGCAGGCCACTGGCTTCGACCTCGTCCACCGATTCGAGCAGCGCATCGGCCAGGCGCGAGATCGGCACGCAGGTGTCGGTGGCAATCGCCCGGCAGCCTGGGCGCGACTGCACGGCCGCGAAGTAGGCGTTGTGCCGCGCGGTCCACAGCCGCGTGCGCTCCTCCGGCGTGGAGGCCCATTCGAAGGCCTGGCCGCCCTGGCCCTGGGCCAGCTCCTGCACCATTTCAGCCTGTTCCTTCACGCTGGCGGGCGAGCCGTGGAATTCCATCAACAAAAGCGGCTCTTCGCGCAGCCCGAGCTTGGCGTGCTGGTTGACCATGCGCACGGTGTTGCCGTCGATCAGCTCCACGCGGGCGATCGGGATGCCCAGCTGGATGATCTCGATGGTGGTGCGTACCGCCGCCTCGATGCTGGGGAAAAAGCAGGTGGCCGCCGAGATCGCCTCGGGCAGCGGGTACAGCCTGAGCGAGACCTCGGTGATGATGCCCAGCGTTCCTTCGCTGCCCACCATCAGCCTCGTGAGGTCGTAGCCGGCCGAGGACTTGCGCGCCTTGGTGCCGGTGCGGATGACCTCCCCCGAGGCGGTGACCACCTCGAGTGCCAGCACGTTCTCGCGCATGGTGCCGTAGCGCACCGCGTTGGTGCCGCTGGCGCGCGTAGCGCACATGCCGCCGAGCGTGGCGTCCGCGCCCGGGTCGATGGGAAAGAACAGGCCCGTGTGCTTGATTTCCTCGTTGAGCTGCTTGCGCGTGACGCCCGGCTGCAGCGTCACCAGCAGGTCGTCGGCATCGACCGAGACGATCCGGTTCATGCGCGAGAGGTCGATGCTCACCCCGCCCTGCACCGCCAGCAGGTGGCCCTCGAGCGAGCTGCCCACGCCGAAGGGAATCACCGGCACCTCGTGTTCGGCGCACAGGCGCACCGCATCGCTCACATCGGCCGTGCTCTCGGCAAACACCACGGCCGCCGGCGGCGGCACCTTGAACGACGATTCGTCGCGCCCGTGCTGTTCGCGCACGGCCAGGGCCACGGAAAAGCGACCGCCAAAGCGGCCCTGGAGTGCTGACACCAAGGCCTGGGGCATGTCGCGCTGTTGCACTTCGGGCAGCAGGTGGCCGGGCAGGGGAGCGTTCATGTGGGAGTCCTCGTGAAGGTTCTGGCCCGCCGGGCGGCGCGGCTTCGGGCGCTGCCTGGCACCGGGGTCAGGCAGCGTGGGGCCCGGCCCCTGCAGGCCGCCACCAGGCGCCAGCGGCCAGGCACGGCTGCAGTGTAAGTCGGCCGCCGTGGCGGTGCGCAGCGGTGAAACCCCGGGGCAGCGCAAGGCCCTGGCGCCCGCTCAGGGCCCGCTCAGGGCCCGCTCCGTGTCCGCTCCGTGTCCGCTTGCGGCCCGCCTCGTTTGCGCTCTGGGTCCGCTCAGGGTCCGCCTGCGGCGCGGAATTCCTCGCGGGAGAGCGTGCCGTTGCGGTCGGCATCGACCTTCTCGAAGCGCTCGGGCAGGCCGGGCAACACCGCCGATTCCTCGCGGCTGAGCTGGCCGTCGCGGTTGCGGTCGGCCTGCTCGAAGGCCTGCAGCACCAGGCGGTCGCGCAGCACCTGCGGCTGCCCGTCCCCCGGGGTGGGCCGGGGCGGCGCGATCACCGAGGCCGGCGCCTGGGGGCTGGCCGGATCGACCGCCGTGCCCGGGGCGGTGACCTGCGCCATGGCCCAGGCACCCCAGCCGGCCAGGACCACGGCCGAGAGCGAGGGCAGGAACATCAGGCTCAGCCGCGGCGCGTCCGGCGCGGGGCGCGGTGATGAACGCGGGTGGCCGTGCACCCGGCGTGCCAGCGATGCGCCGATCTGCCGCATCCGGGCCCTGGGGCCGGCCCTCTGCAACCCATCCAGCGGGCCGGGGCAGCCAGGCCCCGGGGCCTGGGCGGCGGTCACCGCCGCAGCGATGGTGGTTGCGGCCGCGGCATGGGGCGCCTGGCGGGCGGGCCGCTGCGGCTGGCGCAGGCCGGCCGGGGGTGAGGCAGGGCGTGTCATTGGGTGATTGAAGCCCCGGCCTGCCATGCCCGCCAGCGCATCCGGGCCAAGGCTTGCAGCCGGTTTCCGACCTCACCCCCGCCGCTACACTGAAATGCTTTCTTGCAGCACCGACACCGAGGAGACCCATGGCCAACCGCCTGACCCAGATCGCCACCCGCACCGGAGACAACGGCACCACCGGGCTGGGGGACAACACCCGCGTGTCCAAGGACAGCCTGCGCGTGCATGCCATGGGCGATGTGGACGAGCTCAACTCGAACATCGGCCTGCTGCTGTGCGAGGACATGCCCGCGGGTGTGCGCGAGCTGCTGGTCGAGGTGCAGCACCAGCTGTTCAACCTGGGCGGCGAGCTGTCCATTCCCGGCTTTGAACTGCTCAAGGACGAGGCCGTGGCCGCGCTGGACCAGGCGCTCGAGCGCTACAACGCGGAGCTGCCGCGGCTGCAGGAGTTCATCCTGCCGGCCGGCACGCGCGCCGCTTCGCTGTCGCACGTCTGCCGCACCGTGGCCCGCCGGGCCGAGCGCGCGGTGGTGGCCCTGGGCGCGGCGGAGACGCTGCGCGACGCGCCGCGCCAGTACCTCAACCGGCTCAGTGACCTGCTGTTCGTGTTGGCACGCGTGCTCAACCGCATGAACGGCGGCGACGACGTGTACTGGAAAAGCCAGCGCATGGCGCAGCAGCAGTAAGGCCCGCGGGCGGCGCGCCTCTGGCGCAGGTCTGGCGTGCCTGCGGCGGTCATGGGGTTGTCATGTGGCGCTTCAGCAAGGCGCACCAGCGGCCGTTTCAGCGGTCTTGCAGCGGCCCTGCGGCGGTCTTGCGCCGCTCGTCCGGCGATCGTTGGGCGCTCCGGTGGGGTTCCGTCGGGGTTCCAGCGGCGCGCGCACCGTTGACACGCGTTTTCAGCGCGGTCGCACGCTCACCTCGCCGCTCACCACCTCCTGCAGCTGCCCGTCGACTTCCAGGCGCAGCGCGCCGCTGCGGCCCACGCCGCTGGCGCGGCCCTGCCGGCCGTCGGAGAGCACCACCTCGCGGCCGGCCAGAAGGTCCAGGGGCGCAAAGCGTTTCTCGAAGGCGGCAAAGCCTTCGCGCTCAAAGCGCTGCAGGTCGGCCACCAGGGGGGCGGCCACTGCCTGCAGCACGGCGGGGGCCTGCAGCAGCGGGGCGCTGTCGGCCAGCCAGGCTGGAGGCCGGGCGGCCAGCGCCTGGCCGGGCGATGCCGGTGGCTGCCAGCCGGGCGCCGGCTCGCGCACGTTCAGGCCCACGCCCACGACCACGCAGCGCACGGCGCCCGTGCCCGAGCCGGCCGTCTCCACGAGGATGCCGCCGAGCTTGTGCCCGTGCAGCCAGAGGTCGTTGGGCCACTTCAGCCGCACGTCCGCCCCGGTCAGCGTGCGAAGCGATTCGGCCAGGCTCGTGCCCACGGCCAGCGACAGGCCGCCCCAGTCGGCCGGAGCCATCGGCAACGCCACAGAGAAAGTGAGCGCCGAGCCGGCGGGCGTGTGCCACTGGCGGCCCAGGCGGCCGCGGCCTGCGGTCTGCCGCTCGGCCAGCAGCAGCACCGGCTCGAGCGCGCCCGCGCGGCACCGGCGCATGAGCTCGCTGTTGGTCGAATCGACCTCGGGCAGGCATTCGATGGTGAAGCCCGGCAGCGTGGGCACCACGCGCTCCCAGATGGCTTCCAGCGGCCAGGGTGGCAAAGGCTCGTCAGGCTGGCTCATGGAGTCGGGTGGGGCGGCGACACGGCGGCAAGCAGGGCCAGGGGCCAGGGCGCCGGTGCCCGGGGACTCAGCGCTTGCGCTTGGGCGCCAGGAGCGTGCCGCGGCACTGGGGCGCGCCGCACCAGCAGGGGTACTCGGCCTTGAGCTTCTTGGTGTAGGGCGCATCGATGATGAGCCCGTAGTCGTAGAACAGCTCTTCGCCGGCGCGGATGTTGCGCAGCGCCTTGATGAACACGCGGCCCTCCTGCTCGTCGGCCTCGCAGTTGGGCGCGCAGCTGTGCTTGATCCAGCGCGAGGAGTTGCCACCGTGCTTGGCGTCGATCACGTGCTTCTCGTCCACGTGGAAGTAGAAGGTGTGGTTGGGATCGCTGGGGTCGTGCGGATGGCGGCGCAGCGCCTCTTCCCAGCTGATGACCTCGCCCACGTACTCGATCAGCACCTCGCCCTCGGCCAGGTCCTGCACCGCGAACACGCCCTTGCCGTGCACGCCGGAGCGGCGCGTCTGGATGCGGCGGCCCGCGGCGGGCGTGGCGGCTTGCGTGCTGGAAGACCTGTTTTTGGACACGGTGGGAATTTTGGTATGGTTGTTTGAGCAGGCGCGCGTGCGTGCATGCGGGTGTGTGCATGTGCGTGCGCGCGAGGGGGCATTGTAGGGCGCGGCTTTTCTGTGCCCCTCCAACGGAAGCGAAGTGAAGACGATGACGATGAAGACTTTGGTGATCGCAGAAAAGCCCTCGGTGGCCCAGGACATCGTGCGAGCGCTCACGCCGACCGCCGGCAAGTTCGACAAGCACGACGAGTATTTCGAGAACGACGGCTGGATCGTCACCTCGGCGGTGGGCCACCTGGTGGAGATCCAGGCGCCCGAGGAATTCGACGTCAAGCGCGGCAAGTGGAGCTTTGCCAACCTGCCGGTGATCCCGCCGTACTTCGACCTCAAGCCGATCGACAAGACCAAGGGCCGGCTCAACGCGATCGTGAAACTGGCCAAGCGCAAGGACGTGGGCGCCTTCGTGAACGCCTGTGACGCGGGCCGCGAGGGAGAGCTGATCTTCCGGTTGATCCAGCAATACGCCAAGGCCAAGCACCCGGTCAAGCGCCTGTGGCTGCAGTCCATGACGCCGGCGGCCATCCGCGAGGGCTTTGACAAGCTGCGCACCGACGCGCAGATGCTGCCCCTGGCCGATGCCGCGCGCTGCCGCTCGGAAGCCGACTGGCTGGTGGGCATCAACGGCACGCGGGCCATGACGGCCTTCAACTCGCGCGACGGCGGCTTTTTCCTCACCACCGTGGGCCGGGTGCAGACGCCGACGCTGGCCATCGTGGTCGAGCGCGAGGAGCAGATCCGCAAGTTCGCAAGCCGCGACTACTGGGAGGTGCATGCCACGTTCCAGGCCCAGGCCGGCAGCTACCCCGGCAAGTGGTTCGACCCGGCCTGGCGCAAAGACGCCGAGGACGGCGAGAAAAAGGCCGACCGTGTGTGGGACGCCCGGCGCGCGGCCGAGATCGCCGATGCGGTGCGCGGCAAGCCGGCCACGGTCACCGACGAGTCCACGCCCAAGACCGAGGCCTCGCCAGGCCTCTTCGACCTGACCAGCCTGCAGCGTGAGGCCAACGGTCGCTTCGGCTTTTCGGCCAAGACCACGCTGGCCCTCGCCCAGAGCCTTTACGAGCGCCACAAGGCGCTGACCTATCCGCGTACCGACTCACGCCACCTGCCCGAGGACTACCTGCCGGTGGTCAAGGAGACCTTCGAGATGCTGGCCGACAGCGGCATGCGCCACCTGGCGCCGCATGCGCTGGTGGCGCTGAACAAGGGCTACATCCGCCCGAGCAAGCGCATCTTCGACAACGCCAAGGTCTCGGACCACTTCGCCATCATCCCGACGCTGCAGGCGCCCAGCGGCCTGTCGGATGCCGAGCAAAAGCTCTACGACCTGGTGGTCAAGCGCTTCATGTCGGTGTTCTACCCCAGCGCCGAGTTCCTGGTGACCACGCGTGTGAGCAAGGTGGACAGTCATCATTTCAAGACCGTGGGCAAGGTGCTGGTCAACCCCGGCTGGCAGGCGATCTGGGGCAAGGAGGCCGACTCCTCACTGGACCTGAACAGCGTGTCCCCGGCCAAGCCGGATGAAAGCTCCAAAGTCCTGGTGGCCGTGCAGCCCGGCGAGAAGGTGCGCACCGAAACCGCCGACGCCAAGGGCCTGAAGACCCGGCCGCCCGCGCGTTACTCGGAGGCCACGCTGCTGGGCGCCATGGAAGGGGCCGGCAAGCTGGTGGACGACGACGAGCTGCGCGAAGCCATGCAGGAAAAAGGCCTGGGCACCCCGGCCACGCGCGCGGCCATCATCGAGGGCCTGCTCAACGAGAAGTACATGCTGCGCGAAGGCCGCGAGCTCATCCCCACGGCCAAGGCCTTCCAGCTCATGACGCTGCTGCGCGGCCTGCAGGTCGAGGAGCTCTCGCGGCCCGAGCTGACCGGCGAGTGGGAGCACAAGCTCTCGCAGATGGAAAAAGGCCAGCTCAGCCGCGAGCAGTTCATGGCCGAGATCAACGCCATGACCGAAAAGCTCGTGGCCAAGGCCAAGGGCTACGACCGCGACACCATTCCTGGTGACTACGCCACTTTGCAGGCGCCTTGCCCGAACTGCGGCGGCGTGGTCAAGGAGAACTACCGCCGCTATGCCTGCACGGGCAAGAGCGGCGACGGCGAGGGCTGCGGCTTTTCCATCGGCAAGTCGCCGGGCGGCCGCACCTTCGAGCCGCCCGAGGTCGAGCTGTTCCTGCGCGACAAGCGCATCGGCCCGCTGGAGGGTTTTCGCTCCAAGGCCGGCTGGCCGTTCACGGCCGAGATCGCCCTGAACTGGGACGAGGACGCCAAGAACTACAAGCTCGAATTCGACTTCGGCGACGACGACGCGGCCGAGACGGGCGAGATCGTGAGCTTTGAAGGCAGCCAGCCGCTGGGCCCTTGCCCCAAGTGCGGCGCGCCGGTGCACGAGCACGGCAAGAATTACGTGTGCGCGCGTTCGGTGCCCACGGCCGAGCAGCCTTCGCCCAGCTGCGACTTCAAGAGCGGCCAGATCATCCTGCAGCAGCCGGTGGAACGCGAGCAGATGCAAAAGCTCCTGGCCACCGGCAAGACCGACATGCTGGACAAGTTCGTCTCCACCCGCACCCGCCGGGCCTTCAAGGCCATGCTGGCCTGGGATGCCGAGGC
>CAYVGD010000059.1:0-12159 GCA_964450095.1 uncultured Polaromonas sp. | reverse complement strand
GTCGCCCAGGGTTTCATGAATGAAGGCCTGCACTTCGCGGCCACGCTCGCCCACCAGGCCAATGACCACGATGTCGGCCTGCGTGAAGCGCGTGAGCATGCCCAGCAGCACGCTCTTGCCCACGCCGGAGCCGGCCACCAGCCCGATGCGCTGGCCGCGGCCGATCGTCAAGAGGCCATTGATCGCCTTGACGCCCACGTCCAGCACCCGGTTGATCGGGCCACGCTCCATGGGGTTGAGCGGCAGGCCGTGCAGTGACAGCTGCGTGTCCCAGGCGGGCCGCGGCTTGCCGTCCAGCGGGTCGCCCCGGCCGTCGATCACCCGGCCCAGCAACTGCGGCCCCAGGCAGGCCAGGCCGCTGCCGGCCATCACCCGCACCGAGGCCCCGGGGCCGATGCCCACGGGCTCGGTGAAAGGCATGAGAAACAAGGTCTTGTCCTGAAAGCCAACCACTTCGGCTTCCACGCGCTGGCCCTGCTGGCCGAGCACCTCGCAGCAGGTGCCGATCGGCGCCATGATGCCGCGCGCCTCCAGGCGCAAGCCCACCAGGCGCACCAGCGTGCCGCAGCGCTCGGGCTCGGGCGCGCGCACCCGCAGCAGGCTTTGTTCGACCTCGGCGGCAAAGTCGTTCATGAGGTCTGTGAGTCAGGGGCGGCCGCATCGGTGCCTGCCGGCCTGGGGGCGTCGTTGCCGGCCGGGGCGGCATTGGCATCGGCGGCCTGGGCCGCGCTGGTGCCAACGGCTTGGGGAGCATCCACACCAGCGGAGGGGGCGTCTGCCTCGGGCAAGGCGGCTTCCAACGCGACGACGGCATCGTCCCGCGGGTTGGGCTGCGACCCTGGCCGGGCCTCCCGGGGAGCAATGCCCTCCACCGGCACCGCTTCCACTGCGTCCACCACTTCCACTGCGTCCAAGGCTTGCACTGCCCCCCCGGCTTCCGCGTCATTCAAGGCTTTCGCAGCATCCTGGGCCTCCACGGCTTCCACCTCGACCACCGGGGCAAAGCGGGCGCTGCGCGGCGCATCGGCCATGCGGGGGTGGGCGTCGAGCACGGTGTCCACATCGGCGCGGCGCGCGGCCAGGCGCTCGGGGCCGAGCGCCGACTGGCGGGCCACGCGCTGGGCGTCAACTTGCAACTGGCGGGCCAAAGCGTCCAGGCGGTGCTCGATCAAATCGCTCACCACCGCGTCGTTGGCGCTGGCGCGCACGCTGCCCGGGCGCAGGGCCTCATTGGGCTGCAGCACCCAGGGCCGCGGCGTGCGGCCTTCGGTATCGGCCCCATCTTCCCGTGCCAGCCAGGGCTGCAGCAGGGCCAGGTCGCCAGGGTTGAGTTCAATCAGCACGGGCGCCGCCTTGGCAGCGGCCAATTCGTCCACGCAGCGGGCCACCAGGCGCTCGATCGCCTGGGGCGACTGCGTCAGCTCGCCCAGCACCAGCTGTTCGGCCAGGTGCAGCGCCAGGCGCTTGAGCGGCTCATGCAAGCGCTCGGGTGACTGCGACAAGCCCGACACCGCCTCCTGCAAAGCCTTCAGGCGTTCACCCAGGACCTGCTGCGTCTGCTGCTGGTCGGCTTCAACCTGTGCCTGGGCTTCGCGGCGTCCGTGGGCCAGGCCCTGTGCATAGGCTTCCAGCCGAGCCTCTTCCACGGCCTGGGCGCTCACGCGCGGGGCGTCGGGGTCGGCGGCTGCGCTGTCCAGGGGCAGCTCCAGAAGGGTCGCAGGCTGGGCGGCCGGCAGTGCGTCGGGTTCGGGCGGTGCCGCCGTTGTCTCGGCGGGAATGCTTTGCGGCGTGAATTGCCGATGCTCGGGCGCGCCTTCCCAGCGCCTGGGCATGAAGCGCTCGCCGGGGCCGCCCGGCTGGAAGAAGTCGCTGGGCTGCCAGACGCGGGCGACCCGCTCCGGCGCGCCGGAAAGCCGCGCGTCAGACAAAGTCCTCGCCTCCACCCAACACCAGCTCGCCGGCGTCCGAGAGCTTGCGCGCGATGCGCATGATCTTCTTCTGCGCATCTTCCACGTCGGCGATGCGCAACGGCCCCTTGGCCTCCATGTCGTCCTTGAACATGCCGCGCGCACGCTCGGACATGTTGCCGAAGAACTTGTCCTTGACGCCGTCGCTGGCACCCTTGAGCGCGATCATCAGCATGTCGGGCTCGACATTGCGCATGAGCACCTGGATGCCTCGGTTGTCCACGCCCGTCAAGTTGTCGAACGTGAACATGTTGTCCTGGATCTTGAGCATCAGGTCCGGGTCCAGGTCGTTGAGGCCCAGCATGACCGAAGCTTCCAGTTCGGTCTTGGTCATGTTCATGATCTTGGCCGCGGCCTTGACGCCGCCAAAGCTCGAGGACTTGGCCGAGGAGTTGTTCGAGAACTGCTTCTTCATGATGGCCTCGAGCTCTTCCATGGCCGAAGGCTGCACCACGTCGAGGTTGGCCACGCGCTGGATGATCTCGGCGCGGCTTTCATTGGGCAGGTAGTTCAGCACATCGGCCGCAACTTGGTTGTCCAGCACCGACAGGATGATGGCCGTGACCTGGGGATGCTCGCCCCGGATCATCTCGGCGATCGAGCGGGCGTCCATCCAGGCCAGGATCTCCAGGCCCTTGGTGCCCTGGCCGGGCATGATGCGATTGAGCACCGAGGCCGCCTTGTCATCGCCCAGCGCGCGCCTGAGCACTTTTTCCACGTAGTCGGTGGTGCCCAGGCCCAGGCTGGTCTGCTTCTTGATGGTGGCCACGAAGTCGTCGAGCACCTTGTTGACCGCCTCCTGCGACAGGTCGGCCACCGACACCATGGCCGCGCCCAGGTCCTGCACTTCCTTGGGGTTGAGGTAGCGGATGATCTCGGCGGCCTGCTGCTCACCGAGCAGCAGCATGAGCACCGCAGCGCGCTGCGTGCCGGTGAGTTCGGCCATCTCGCGCTCGAGCGCGGCGGCCATCTCCAGGGCCTTGGCGTCCTTGATTTCGTCGGGCATCTCGGGGCTTCCTGTCGGGGAGGGTGGGCGCGGGCCTTCAGCCTGCGCGGATCATGTTCTTGAGCACGCTGGCCACGCGCGCCGAGTCCTCGGCCACGATCATGCGCACCAGCGCCACCTTGTCGTCGTAGCTGTTGGCGGTGTCCAGCATGTCCAGCGAGATGGACGACTTCTTGGGCTTGAGCTTGGCCTTGAGCTGCTCCAGGGTCTCGCCCTCGCCGAGTTGGATCGCGTTGAGCTCCTCCGGCGTGAGTTCGCCATCGGGCAGCGGCTTGTCGCCCTGGGCCAGGGCCAGCGCCGCGGCCTCCTTGGCATCCTTGTCGGCGCCGAGCACGTGCATCACGGCCGGGCGCACCACCATCAGCAGGAAGGCAACGAACACCAGGCCCAGCAGGCCGGTCTTGATGTGGCTCAGCAGCGCCTCGTCCTTGTACCAGGGGATGCTCATGTCCAGCACCACCTCCGGCTCGAACTTGGCCGGCACCACCGTCACCACGTCGCCGCGGGCCTCGTTGTAGCCGACCACGCTGCGCACCAGGTTCTGCATGCGCTCGAGCTCCTCGGGCTTGTAGGGATTGGGCTGGGGCTCTCCCGCCTCGCCCTTGTCGTTCTTGGCGCCAGGCAGCGGCGGGCGCTCGTTGATCACCACGGCCACCGTCAGGCGCTCCACGGTGCCGGTGGCGCTCTTGACATGCCGCACCGAACGGTCGAGCTCGTAGTTGCGGGTGGAACGCTGGGAGGTGACGTTCTTGTCGTCGTTGGCGCTGGCGTTGCTGCCGCTCGCGGGCTGGGCACTGGGTGCCACCGGCGGGGTGTTCGAAAGCGATCCGGGCACGCCACTGGCCTCCTTGGCGCTGTTGCGCTCCTCGGCCAGCACTTCCGAACGGGTCTTGGGGCCCTTGTCGCGGTTGTCGAAATTCTCGGTGGTGGTCTCGGACTGGCTGAAGTCGAGCGCCAGGTTGACCTGGGAGCGCACGTTGTTCTCGCCGGCGATCGGCATGAGGATTTCGTTGACCCGCTGGCGCAGGGTCTCTTCCATCTTCTGCTTGTGCTGCAGCTGCGCACCGGTCAGGCCCAGGGCGGCCTCGGCGGCGGACTCGGTGAAGAGCTTGCCGTTGTTGTCCACCACCGACACGTTGTCGGGGGTGAGCAGGGGCACGCTCGAGGCCACCAGGTTCACGATGGCCTGCACCTGCGAAGGCGACATGGCGCGGCCCGGATGGGGCGTGACCACCACCGAAGCCTTGGGCGCCGTGCGGTCGCGCACGAAGGCCGATTGCTTGGGCAATGCCAGGTGCACGCGCGCGGCCTGGATGGACTGGATGTGCATGACGCTGCGCGCCAGCTCCTGCTCCATGGCCGCGACATACCGCACCTGTTCCATGAACTGGCTGGTGGTCATGGCCGACTGGTCCTTGAGCGTGTCCAACCCCACCGGCGCCTGCTTCGGGATGCCCTTGGAGGCGAGGAAGATCCGGGCCTCGTGATAGCGGTTGGAAGGCACGGTGACCTGGCCGTTGCCGGCGTCGAGCTGCGGCTTGAATTCACCGGCCTTCAGCGCCTCGAAGGCGGCCTGGGTGTCGGCCTCGCTCATGCCCGCCGAGATGGCGCGGTAGGAGGGCGCGTTGATGGCCATGTACACCGCGGCAAACAGCATCAGGGCCACGGCCACGATCATGAAGGGCAAGGCTTTCCGGACGGCGGGCTGGTCCAGCGCCTGCCGCAGCGGCCCGAAGGGTCCGGTGGGCGAGAACAGGCCGGCCAGTGCGCCGCCGGCGGCGGGCGCGGGCAGGTTGGCGCCCGTGGTGGCAAGCGCACTGCCCGTGGCGGGGGCGCCGGCGGCGGTCATGCCGGGCATGGAAGCGGTGGCGGTGGTGGCCATGGTCGCGTGTCCTTAATAAACCTGGGGCGCGGTCACACCGGCATGTTGAGGATGTCTTCGTAGGCCTTGAGCACCTTGTTGCGGATCTGCAAGGTGGCCTCGAAGGCGAGGGAAGATTTCTGGGACGCCAGGACCACTTCGGTCAGCGGCACGTTCTCACCGCGCTCGTAGGCTTCGGCCATGCCGCGTGACTGGGTCTGCGCATCATTGACCTGGTTGAGCAGCGACTTGACGGCTTCACCGAAGCCCGGCTTGTCCACGCCCTGGGTCTGCTCGGCGCTGGCTGCCGAGGCGCCGGAGGCGGCCTGGGCCTGGTGGGCGCGCAGCGTGGCCAGCATGGACTGGATGTTGGCGCTGGAGGTGGCTTTTTCGATCATGGCAGGTGCGTCCTGGGTGTCTTGCGTTCAGGCCGGCTTCACACCGGCAGTGCGGCGCCACTGCCCTTGAGCTTGGCGAGCTTGTAGCGCAGCGTGCGGGGGCTGATGCCCAGCTTGCGCGCCGCTTCCATGCGGCTGTAGGTGCTCTGGATGGCGGCCAGGATCAGTTGCTGTTCGTTCATCTGCACGGCCTGCTGCAGGCTCGCGGGCTCGCCCGCTTCGGCGTCGGCATGGGCGGCGAAGGCGCCCGAAAAGACTGGCTGGAAGGCGGGTGAGAAAACCGAAGGTGCGCCCTGCCCCGCGTGGCCTGCCGGCATGGCTTGCACGGGCTGGCTGCCAGCATGAACCGATGGATTCGCCTGCACGAAAGCGCTGCCCATGCTGTTTGCGGCCTGGGCTTGCGGCCCATGGCTGGCGGTGGCAGTGCCCCAGGACGTGCCGGCCCCAGGCGCCTGTGGCGTGTGTGACGCCGCGGCAGGCGCCGCAGACGACATGGCGGCAGCGCTGCCCGGAGGCACCACAGCCGGGGATGCGGGGGGAGTGACAGGCGCAGCCAGTGCGGCAGCAGGTGCGGCAGCAGGTGCGGCTGCAGGCGCGGCCGCCGCTGCAGGGGCCGCAGGCACCGGCTCGTCGAACATCAGGTGCTCGGGCGTGATCACCTCGCCGGTGCAAAGCACCAGTGCGCGCATCACCACGTTCTCGAGTTCGCGCACATTGCCCGGCCAGGGATGGGCCTGCAGGCTGGCCTGGGCCTCGGGGCTGAGCGTGAGCACGCGCCCGCCCTCGGCATGGCGCACCAGCAGGCGCGCCACCAAGGGCAGGATGTCGCCCGGCCGCTCCCGCAGCGGCGGCACGCGCAGCTTGAAGGTGGACAGGCGAAAGTACAGGTCTTCACGGAATTCGCGTGCGCCGGTGGCGGCGCGCAGGTCGCGGTTGGTCGCGGCGACCACGCGCACGTCCAGCTCCACGGGGCGCTCGCCGCCCAGGCGCACCAGCTGGCGCTCCTGCAGCACGCGCAAGAGCTTGGCCTGCAGGTGCAGCGGCATCTCGGCGATCTCGTCGAGAAACAGCGTGCCGCCCTGGGCTTGCTCGAACATGCCGCGGTGCTCCTTGACGGCACCGGTGAAGGCGCCCTTCTCATGGCCGAACAGCATGTCCTCGATCAGATGGTCTGGGAGCGCCGCGCAGTTGAGCGCCACAAAAGGCCCGCGCGCACGCGGCGACGATTCATGCAGCACCCGGGCCAGCACTTCCTTGCCCGCGCCCGTCGGGCCTTCGATCAGCACCGACACCGGCGCACGCGCCACGCGCTGGGCCAGCGCCAGAAGGTGCCGGCTGGCTGCGTCCACGTACACCACGGTGCGCGGCGCAGGCCGCGGCACGGCGGACTGGACCACGGCCTGGGGCTTGGGCAGGGCCGCCTGCCAGGCAGGCGCGGAAAAGTCGTCAGCGGCCAGCACATGGCCTGCGCCAGCGCGCATGGCAGCCACGGCGAGGTCCAGGTCGCGCCGGTCCACGCGGCAGACGATGGACGCGTGCGCGCCCTCCGCCTGCAACAGGGCCTGCACGTCGCGAAGCAGCTCCAGCCCTTCCAGCCGCAGGGCCACCAGGTCGGCCTGGACCAGGTGCAGCCGCAGGTCTTCCAGCGTGTTCACGCCCTGGGCCACCAGGCCGCTGGCGGCCAGCTGGGCAGCCTCGGCGCTGGCCAACGGCCGGAAAGGATCCAGCCAGAGCAGGTGTGAAGGGGTGGCGGGGTTGAGCATGACAAAAAGCCTCGGTGTCGAGAGTTGGACACCATTGAGCAAGGGTCATGCCATGTGGAACAAAGCTGGCCGCTGGGGTGGCAAGCGGCTGCCGCGCAGCTTGCCGGTCGGTGCTGGGCGTGGGGTGGTGCCGCATGCGCAGGCTGTGCCGCTCTGGGGAGATCCGCCCTTTTCGGACCGCCGCACAGACCCGGAGGCCGATGCGCCGCGACCGCCTCAGCCCCGCGGCAGCGAGTGAAGGGGCTCCGGCGCGCGACCCTTGGGCAAGGTCCAGAGAAAGCAAGTCTCACCGCGGCACGACTGGGCGGCATGACGGCACGGCATGACAGCGCAAGCAGGGGACGGGGTACGGCATGGGGTGCGCAAGGCGCAGACAAGAGGTGTTCGCCACCGATGCGCAGTCTGGCGTGCTCTGCCTGGCGTGAGCTGCCAGGGTGCGCCGCAAAATTGTGCGGCAAGGACGGGGGCTGGAGGCCCGCGCTTCAGCCCGGCCGACGAAAAGCCGACACGCGCTTGATCTCGGGCCAGTCCAGAGGTTTCTGGCCCGAAAGGGCTTCAGCCGAAAGGTGCAGGCTGCATCCTGCGGGTGCGGGACGCGCAGACGGCCCCGGCGTTGGACCCGCCTGTGGCTCGGCGCGGGCCTGGGCAGGAGCGGATCGGTGGCTGAGAGGCTTGGCGGAGAAACCGCTGCAAAAACGCCCATCGACGCGCAACACCTCGATGGCGGGCAGCGCCCTGGACTTGAAGCCCATGAGCTGGCAGGCATACGGCAACTGGGGATCCCAGCTCACGGCGAAATACCGGCACTGGTAACAGTTGGGGCCTGCGGAACGAGGTGGCACGGAGGGTGAACCAGGCATGGCACCAGGAGCAAGGCAAGCCAGGCGGCTGCCGGGGCCTCAAACGGTGGCGTGCGTCAGGAAGGCTGCATCACTGCAGCAGCTTCATCACCGTCTGCTGCGACTGGTTGGCCTGCGCCAGGATGGCAGTGGCCGCCTGCTGGATGATCTGCGTGCGTGCCAGCTCGCTGGAAGCCTTGGCGTAATCCACGTCCATGATGCGGCTGCGGGATGCCGAGGTGTTGACGGAAATGTTCTGCAAGTTGTCGGCCGCGTAGGTCAGGCGGTTGATCTTGGCGCCCAGGCCGCTGCGAAATGTGTCGATCGCAGTCAGCGCTTCGTCGATGGTGCTGATCACACCGGAGGACGTGACTTCGAGGGTAACGTCCAGCGTGTTCTGCATTTCCGCCAAGCTGGCCAGGTCTTCGAACTCCACCGTGATGGTCTGCCCTTCGTTGGCGCCGATCTGGTAGTCCGCGGTGAGGAAGGAGCCATCCAGCAGCTTGGTGCCGTTCCACTCGGTCATGTCTGCGATGCGGCCGATCTCCTGCTGGAGTTCCTTGAATTCCAGCTGCAACGCGGATTTGTCAGAGGCCACGTACGTGGCGTTGCCAGCTTGAACCGCAAGCTCCCGCATGCGCTGGAGCATGTTGGTGATCTCGTTGGTTGCACCTTCAGCGGTCTGAATCATGGAGATGGCATCATTCGCGTTGCGCACCGCCTGATCCAGGCCACGAATTTGCGCAGTCTGCCGGTTGGTGATGGCCAGACCTGCCGCATCGTCCTTGGCAGAGTTGATGCGACGACCAGTGGACATCTGCTCCATGGTCTGGGTCATGCTGCGGTTGTTGCGCGTGAGCGCCGCCTGGGCAACGAGCGAATTCAGGTTGGTGTTGATGACGGTCATGGCTTCTCCATATCGGTCTGGAGCGGCAAACGCTTGCCGCGGTGGGCAAGGTCAGAAGGCGTGGGCCTTCATGGATGTCGAAGGGGCGGCAACGGTTTCCGGCTGCAGCAAAGCCTGCAACTCGGCAAATTCCTGCTGCAGCCCGGCATGCGCCGGATGCTGCTCGAGACCGTGCCGGGCGGTAGTGAAAGCCGGAAAGTAAGCTTGGCGACACCGCATCACCCTGACCAAATGGAACCAGGACTCGCCAGTGGTGGCGTCGCCCTGAACTTGAATCAGACGTTCAAGATGTAGCTGGGCATGGGCCCAGTCCTGGTGGATCTCGGACAGCAGCGATGAGATGGCCAGCACGTCAGCGCTATCGGGGTACAGGCCAAGGCCAGCCGCCGCCAGGGCGTCTGCAATGTCCAGTCTGTCCTGACCGACCCAATGGGCGATGGCTTCTCGGAACTGGGCGGGCGTAAAGGAAGAAGCCTGTTCGGCCGACCGCACCTGTTCGTACGGGCTGGCGGCAACAGACAAGGTCGCAGCTGAAGTCATCGATGTTCCCCTCAAAAGGTTCAGGCAGACGGCTGGCAACTACTTGCCGCCAGGGTTGAGATGCCCTTTCACAGCAAAGCCCGTGCCAGCCCGGACTGTCAAAAAACAGTCAGAACACAAAAAGAGAAGAAAGCGGTACCAGGCGGCCGCCCAAACGGAAAAGCCACGCCCGAGGGCGTGGCTGACAGACGGTGAACCCGGCGAGCCGGCGATCAGGACAGGTTCAGCGCCGCGATCTGGTCGGAAGACAGTGCGCCGATCTGCACGCTGCTCAGCGACGCAACCTGGGCCGTGGTCATGGCCTCGATCTGGTCGGTGCTCAGGTTGCTCAGGAACCCTGTGGACAGGCGAGACACCTGGCCGGTGGTGAGCGAGGCGATGTGATCCGTGGTCAGGTCGTCCACCACCGAGCTGGCCAGGCTGTTGAGCTGGGCGCCAGACAGCGTCGATACCTGTCCTGTGGTCAGGCTGGCCACTTGGTCCGAACTGAGAGTGGCCATCTGGTCATTGGTCAAGCGCTGGACCTGTGCGGTCGAGAGGTTCGCCACCATGTCGACGGTCAACTCGGCGATCTTGTCAGTGCTCAGACGGTTGATCTGATCGACGCCGATACCGCGTACCTGGCTGGTGGACATCAGCGCAAAGTCGCTGTCGTCGATCGCGTTGATCTGCTGATACGACATCGCGGCGATGTGCGACTGACGCAGCGAAGTGATCTGATCTGAACCCAGACCAGCCACGGCCGAGGTGCTGAGGCCCCTCACCTGGGCGGTGGTCAAGGCGTCGACATCCTCGGTCTCGAGGTTTGCCAGGACGGTATTGGCAAGGCTGTTGAGTTGCGATGCGCTGAGTCCCTGGATCTGCGCCGTGCCCAGCGCATTGAACTGGCCCGAGGTCAGGCTGGCAATCACCGTGCTGCTCATGCCTCGCAATTGCGTGGCGTTGAGTCCGGCGACCTGATCGCTGGTGAACTCGCCCCATTTCGCGGTGGTGAGGCTGGCCAGTTGGGTGGCGGTCAGGCCGGCGATTTGCCCGCTGGAGAACCGGCCAATGTCCCCTGCATCCAGGGCATTGAGCTGGGCCGTGGTCATGGCGCCGATCTGCGTGCTGGTGAGCGCGGCCATCTGGTTGGAGGTCAACGCCTGCAGCAAGCTGTTGCTGAGGTTGCGGATTTGCCCAGTCGACAGGTTGCCAATGTCCTCGGTGTCCAGATCCACGATTCCAGAAGCTCCCAAGCCAGAGAGCTGGGCATTGCCAAGGGCCCGCACCTGGGTGCTGGTCAGCGCCTGGATCTGCTCGCTGCTCAAATTGCTCATGGTGGCCGATGTCAATGCAGCCAGCTGAGAGGTCTGAAGGGCTGCCACCTGCGCAGCGGTCAGCTCGGCAATTCGGTCGGTGCTGATCTGAGCGAACTGCCGCGCCGCGATGGCGCGAATCTGCGCGGAGCCCATCTGGGCGAAGTCGGCGTTGTCCAGCGCATCGATTTGGCGGTAATTCATGACCCCCACCTGGGATGCGTGCAGGCTGGCCACCTGTTCAGAGCCAAGCGCCTGGACGAATGCGGTGCTCAGGCCCACCACCTGCGCTGTGGACAGGTTGGCCACATCCTCGGTGTCCAGGCTTTGCACGCCGTCGGCGGTCAGGCTATTGAGCTGGCGCTGGGACAAGTCATCAACCTGTGCGGACGTGAGTGACTTGACCTGCAGGGTCGTCAGGCTGGCCATGACGGCCGTGGTCAATGCCTGCACTTGCTGTGACTGCAGCGCAGCTATCTGGTCACTGGTCAGTTCTGCCGCCATGTCCGTGGTGAAGCTGGCGATCTGACCTGCCTGCAGTCCACGGATCTGCGCGGTGCTCAGCTCAGCGATGTCGCCAGCCTCCAGAGCGCCCAGTTGGCTGGTGCTCAAGCTGCTGATCTGGGCGGTTGTGAGCGCCTTGATCTGATCGGTGGTGAGCGCCTGTACGAATCCAGTGCTCAGGCCTCGTATCTGCGAGCTGGTGAGGGAGGCCACATCGGCTGTCTTCATTTCAGCGATGACGTCCGTGGACAGGCTGTTGAGCTGCGAGGCAGTGAACGCTTGCACCTGGGAGGCCGTCAATGCCTTCACTTGGCTGGAGGTCAGTGCCCCCATCTGGTCGCTGGACAGCAGCGTGAGCTGGCGGGTGTTCAATGCGGCCACTTGCCCAGTGGTCAGCGAGGCCAGCTGGTCGGTGGTGAGCTGCCTCATCTGGTCCGCCCGCAGCGCGGTGATCTTGGTGTTACCCAAGGCCACGATGTCATCGGTCTCCAGGGATTGCAACTGGGTGCCGCTCAGGCTGACAAGCTGGCTGGTATCCATGCTGCCCACCTGCTCGGAGCTCAGTGCCTGCAGGAAGTCCGTACCCAAAGAGCGAACCAAGCTGGCACCCATGCCAGCCACATCCGAAGTGGTCAGCCGGGCGATGTTTTCGTTGGTCAGCGCACCCAGTTGTGCGGCTGTCAGCTGGCTCACCTGGGTCGAGGTCAGTGCATCGATCTGCGTGGAGGTGAAGCTGGCCATCTGGGCCGTGGTCAGGCCTCCCAGCTGGCTGCGAGAAAGAGAAGCGATCTGGCCGGAGGTCAGGCTGGCCAGTTGGTCGGTGGTCAGAGCCGCAATCTGCGAACCACGGAACGCCGCCAGCTGGCCGGTGGTCAGTTGTGCAAGGTCTTCTGTCTCGATGCCCTGGATCTGGGCAGAGCCCAGGGCCATGAGCTGGGTGTTGGTGAGCGCGCCGATCTGGTCCGTGCTCAAGCCAGCGATGACCGAGCTGCTCAGGCTGGAGACCTGGCTGACAGTGAGTGCGCCGATGGCCTCGGTTTCCAGATTCAGGATGTTGCTGCTCGAGATGCTGCTGAGCT
>CAYVGD010000058.1:0-12206 GCA_964450095.1 uncultured Polaromonas sp. | reverse complement strand
CGGCGCGGCGTCGGCCGCGCTGCGGTCGGGCGTGCACAAGACCTGACGCCCGGATCTGCAAGCCGGGCTCGTGCGCCTTGGCAATCGGCGCACGGGGGGCTTCTTGCTCATCCGTCCCCCGCTCATCCGCCCCTCCGCTCAGCCGCTCTTTCGTCTGCTTGTTCATCCGCTCGGCCTTAGTGCGCGGCAGCGGCTTCAAACCACAGGTGCGGCCCACCCCGGCAACGAAGCCCGGCAACGAAGCCCGGCAACGAAGCCCGGCAACGAAGCCCTTCGACGAAACGAATCACCGCGTCCAGGCGGGCGCCGTGCTCCGCAGTGGATGCCTTTGAGGGGCCTTTGCCCGGCCGCTCCACATCGCCTCACCCCGGCGCTGCCAGGGCCGGGCTCCAGCGCAAGCGCTCACAGCGCAGCCCCTGGCTTTCACTTTCCCAGGTTTTTTCTTCCAGGCTCACGTCCCAGCCACCCGGCGTGGCGCGGGCACGCAGCAGCGTGCTGGCCCGCGTGCCGTAGCGGCCATCGGGTGAACGCATCCAGGGACTGGAAAGCCAGCGTTCAGTCTCCAGCCCGACACCCGTGTCGGGCAGTTCGTGGTCGGGGGCAGGAGTGGCATCGGCCAGGGCCTGCCAAAGCAAGGCCCACGGGGGCTCGCCGCAGGCATCGGCCCGGGCTGGCCCGCCGCCGACGGCGACTTCTCCACCTGCTGCCGCCGCCGTGCCAGGCGCTGCCACGACCGCCTGCATCGCGCGTTTGAGCCGCAGGGCCTTGGGCCAGGGGGTGTCAAGGAAGGCGTTGGACAGCGCGTACACACCGGGCGCCAGGGCCTGCTGCTGCCAGCCCGGCACCAGCCTTCCAGCTTCGGACCTGCGGTTGCTGGCCCAGTGCCATTGGCCGGTGGCTGCGTCGCCCACGAGAAGGTTGAAGCCAGCACAGCCCCGGACCGCCTCGCGTGCCAGGTCGTCCAGGAAAGTGGCTGCGTTGGCGCTGCCCTGCAGCCAGTCCAGCGGCAACTGGCCGCGTGAGCGCGCAAAGGCCGGCGCCCCGGGCTCGCGCACGTTGGTCAGCAGGGCCACGCGGCCCGAGGTGGCCACGCCCAGCCAGGTGCCACCGGCCTGCAGGTCGCGGCCCGACACGATGCTGGCGCCCCGTGGGGCCCTCCAGCGGGCCAACGGCAGGGTGGGGCGGTCCAGGTATTCGTCCCGGTTGGAAGCCAGCAGCAAGGGCCACTCGCGCGACTGCCCCAGGGCCAGCGCCGCCAGGCACATGGGCTCAGATGTCCTCGAGCAAGGGGTAGGGCAGGGGCAGCAGGGTCAGGATCGGACCCTGCGGCTGCGCTGCATGCAGACCCGCCGCGGCCTCCTGCGCACAGGACACCTGCAGGGACACCAGCGCGTCCCAGCCCGAGCCGTCGGGCCGGGGCGCGGCCGCGGCCACCAGGCCACAAGGCTGATCGGGGTCGCCAGCGTGGAACACTTCGTCGCCGGCGGCCAGCGGGCCGGTGGCATGCGCCAGGTAGGCCCTGCGCTTGAGCGTGCCGCGGAACTGGCTTCTGGCCACCACCTCCTGGCCGGGGTAGCAGCCCTTCTTGAAGCTCACGCCGCCCACCGATTCGTAGTTGAGCATCTGCGGAACAAAGGCCTCAAAGCAGGGCTGCCCCACCAGGACAACGCCCGAGCGAACTTGCAGCCACTGCCAGGATGCGGCCGGCAGGTCGGCCTGCGGCAGGCCCGTCAGGGCTTCAGGGGCCTGGCCTTCGGGGGCAACGCACAGCGCCAGCGGCTGGCCGTCGGCCGGGTAGAGCGAGACGAAATGCGCCCCGCCCGCGTCCAGCCGGGCCCAAGGTGATAGAGGCAGTCCGGGCACGGGGCCGGCGATGCCCCAGACCTGGAACTGGGCGCTGGCGTCCTGCAAACGGGCCTTGGCCCGCAGCACGAACATCGACAGGCGCTTGACCACCGCGGGCAGCACGTTCTTCTCGCAAACCAGGAGCAATTCTTCGTCGCTGCGCTTGACCACCACGAAGCTGGCCTGCATGCGGCCCTTGGGGCTGCAGTAGGCGGCCAGGCGTGCGGCGTCCTGGCCGAGCAGCACCACGTCCTGGGTCAGTTGGCCCTGCAAGAAACCCACCACGTCGGCGCCTTGGGCACTGATGACACCCAGGTGCGCCAGCGGTGCACGGCCGCGGGGCAGGGCGGGGGTGGCAGGGGAGGAGGCTGGGTGAGAAGCTGGAGCGGAGAGGGGGGCGTCGGACATGCGTGAATTATCATCACCCGTTCACATTCAGCCGGTTCGGAAGGGTTTGCGTGCGGCGTTTTCTGGTGGGATTGACGGCTTCGATGCTGCTGGCGGCCGTGGCCTCCATGGGCACGGCGCTGTGGTGGCTGCATGCGCCCATGGGCATCCAGCCGCAGCCCGGCAGCCAGGTGCTGGACCTGGAGATCGAGCCCGGCACCACGCCGCGCCAGGTGGCTCAGGCGGTGGCGGCCAGCGGCGCGAACGTCTGGCCCCTGGCGCTCTACGCCTGGTTCCGCCTGTCGGGGCAGGACCGCGGCATCAAGGCCGGAAACTATGAAATACCGGCGGGCATGAGCCCGAAGCGCCTGCTGAGCATGCTGGTGCGCGGGGAAGAAGCGCTCAAGAGCGTCACCTTCCCCGAGGGCCTGAACTTCCAGCAGGTGCTGGCCACGCTGCGCCGGGCCGAACTGGTCAAACCCGACACGCAGGGCCTGAGCCTGCAGCAGGTGATGGAACGGCTGGGGCGGCCCGGCGTGCATCCCGAGGGGCGGTTCTTTCCCGACACCTACACCTACGCCAAGGGCACGAGCGACCTGGCCATCCTGCAGCGCGCGGCGCGCGCCATGGACAAACGCCTGGCGCAGGCCTGGGCGCAGCGCCAGCCTGGGCTGACCCTGAAGTCGCCCGAGGAGGCGCTGGTGCTGGCCAGCATCGTGGAGAAAGAAACCGGCAAGGCTTCCGACAGGCCGCTGATCGCAGGCGTGTTCCACAACCGGCTGAGGCTGGGCATGATGCTGCAGACCGACCCCACCGTGATCTACGGCCTGGGCGAGCGATTCGACGGCAACCTGCGCAAGCGCGATCTCCAGGCCGACACGCCCTACAACACGTACACCCGCACCGGTCTGCCGCCCACACCGATCGCCATGCCGGGCAAGGCCGCGCTGCTGGCGGCCGTGCAGCCTGCCAAGACCCCGGCCATCTACTTCGTGGCCAAGGGCGATGGCAGCAGCCAGTTCAGCGCCACGCTGGAAGAACACAACCGGGCCGTGAACAAGTACATCCGCGGACAATGAGCCTTTTCAGAGCTCATCCGACCCCACAAGGCAGCGCGTGACACCTGCAGGACTTTTCATCAGCTTCGAGGGCATCGACGGTGCCGGTAAATCCACGCATGTGAGCCGGCTGGCCGAGCGCTTTCGCCAGGCCGGACGCAGCGTCACGCTCACCCGCGAGCCCGGCGGCACCCCACTGGCCGAGCAACTGCGGGGCCTGGTGCTGCAGCAGCCCATGGACGCGCTGACCGAGGCGCTGCTGGTGTTCGCGGCCCGGCGCGACCACCTCCAGCAGGTGATCTGCCCGGCGCTCGAACGCGGGGATGTGGTGCTGTGCGACCGCTTCACCGATGCAACGTTTGCCTACCAGGGCGCAGGCCGGGGCTTCGACCTGGAAGTGCTGGTCCACCTGGAACGCTGGGTGCAGGGCCGGGGCGCAGGCCTGGTGCAGCCTGCAATCACCGTGTGGTTCGACCTGCCGCCGGCCGTGGCGGCCCAGCGGCTGGCGGGCGCGCGCCTGCCTGACAAGTTCGAGTCGCAGCCCCAGGCCTTCTTTGAGCGGGTGGCGCGCGGTTATGCCGAGCGCATGGCCGGTGACGCCGGGCGCTTTGCCCGCATCGATGCCAACCAACCCGTCGAAGCGGTCTGGGAACAGGTGCAGGCGGCCTTCGCCCAGCGGGGGCACCTGGCATGAACACCGCCGCACTGGCGCCTTGGCTGTCGTCGCAACTTGCGCACCTGCTGACGCAGCGGGGCCACGCGCTGCTCTTGAGCGGGCCATCGGGCCTGGGACAGTACGAACTGGCGCTTCAGTTGGCGCGGGCGTGGCTGTGCGAAAGCCCCAGCGCGCAGGGCGCCTGTGGGCAGTGCGGCAGTTGCCACGCCATTGACGTGCGCACACACCCGGACCTGTGCGTGCTGCTGCCCGAGACCCTGAGCCTGGAGCTGGGCTGGCCGCTGGACGAGAAGCTGCAGGAAGATCTGGAAAGCAAAAAACGCAAGCCGAGCAAGGAAATTAGGGTGGACGCGGCCCGCGAGGCGGTGGCGTTCACCCAGTTCACCCGCTCAGGTGGCCGCACCAAGGTCGTGCTGGTCTACCCGGCCGAGCGCATGAACGGCATCACCGCCAACACCCTGCTCAAGACCCTGGAAGAACCGCCGGGCGAGGTCAAGTTCGTGCTGGCCACGGAAGCCGCGCAGATGCTGCTGCCCACCATCCGCAGTCGCTGCCAGTCGCACACCATGGTCTGGCCGCCCTTCGGTGAGGCGCTGGCATGGCTGCAGGCCGAGTGCGGCCGACAGGGCCTGGGCGGCAAGGCCGTGCAGGCCTCGGACCTGCAGGTGCTGCTGGCCGCAGCCGGGGGTCGCCCCGCCAACGTGCTGGCGCTGCTGCGCGAGCAGGACGCCCGCCAGGCCGCTGAAGGCTGGCTGGCGCTGCCGCGGGCGGTGGCCCAGGGCCATGCTGCGGCCCTGTCCGCCCTGAGCCCAGCCCAACTGGTGGAGGCCCTGCAAAAGCTCTGCCACGACATGACGGCGCTCCAGGTGGGCGCCGAGCCACGCTTCTTCCCGCGAACCTGCCTGCCCACCTTCGAACGCCCAGAGGCCCCAGGCCGGGCGGGCGTTGGCAGGGGCGGGCGCGGCCCCACCCTCTACGGCCTGGGTCAATGGGCCAAGGGCCTCGTGGCCAGCGCACGCACCGCCGAACATCCCTACAACGCCGGGCTCATGCTCGAGGCCCTGGTGAGCCGGGCCCAGCAGGCCTTGCGCACCGCCTGACACCCCCGGGCGCCTCGCGCCCGTTTCATGCCATGTACGTCGACTCCCACTGCCACCTGAGCTTTCCCGAACTTGCCGCCCAACTTCCGCAGATCCGCCAGGCCATGCAGGAAGCCCAGGTGGACCGCGCGCTGTGCATCTGCACCACCCTGGAGGAATTCGCTGAAGTGCACGCCCTGGCGCTGGCGCACGGGAATTTCTGGTGCAGCGTGGGTGTGCATCCCGACAACGAGGGTGTGACCGAGCCCAAGCTGGAGGACTTGCTGGATCGTGCCGCCCTGCCGCGGGTGGTCGCCATCGGCGAGACCGGGCTGGACTACTACCGCCTGGGCGAGCGGAGCCTGGCCGACATGGCTTGGCAGCGCGAGCGCTTTCGGGTGCACATTCGCGCGGCGCGCCAGTGCGGCAAGCCGCTGGTCATCCACACGCGCAGCGCCTCGGACGACACCCTGTACATCCTGCGTGAAGAAGGAGAGGGCGGGGCGCTCGACCCGGCCCGGGGGGTGTTCCATTGCTTCACCGAAACCCGTGAGGTGGCCCGGGCCGCGCTGGACCTGGGGTTTTACATTTCGTTTTCCGGCATCCTCACCTTCAAGAACGCCACCGACCTGCGGGAAGTGGCAAGCTTTGTGCCCCTGGACAGGCTGCTGATCGAGACCGACAGCCCCTACCTGGCGCCGGTGCCCCATCGCGGCAAGACCAACAACCCGTCTTACGTGCCTCGGGTGGCCCAGCAGATCGCAGACTTGCGCGGCCTGTCTTCGGAAGCGGTGGGTGAAATCACCTCCGCCAATTTCGAGCGGTTGTTTGTAGACGTCGTAAAAACCTGATGCAATGGATTCAAAATTCTCGAAAGCTCATTGTTTTCATTGAATTTTTTCTTTCTTTTGAAGTAGCTTCTCAAGTATTGACGATGCAGCCGCCGCGCGCGAATCTGGCCATGAAAAATCTCAAGTGGTTTCTGAAGATAGCCTTGTTGTGCGCTGTTTCGATTGGCTTTTCTTCAGCCCATGCAGGCGCGTATGAGGATTTTTTCAGCGCCGTTCGCAAGGACGACGTGCGATCGCTGCGCAACCTGCTCGGGCGCGGGTTCGACCCCAACACACTCGACCCGGAGCGCAGAAGTGCGCTGATGCTGGCGGTCGAGGAACCATCGCCACAGGTGGCAGGGGTGCTGGTGGAGCAGCTGAACATCGACCTCAACCAACTCAACCCAGCGGGTGAAAGTGCGCTCATGCTGGCGGCGCTGCGCGGACAGGAAGCACTGGCGATGCGCATGATCGAGCGAGGCGCCGACGTGAACAAACCCGGCTGGACGCCGCTGCACTACGCGGCCACCGGGGGACACCTGGGCATCATGCGGCGCCTGCTGGCACAGCATGCGTTCATCGACGCCACGTCGCCCAACGGAACCACGCCCCTGATGATGGCAGCGCAGTACGGCACGGCCGAAGCCGTCAAACTGCTGCTGGATGAAGGCGCCGATCCGGCACAGAAAAACGCGCTGGGCCTGAACGCGCTGGACTTTGCCCGTCTGGGCAGCCGCCCGGACGCCATCGCCATGCTGACGGCGGCCTTGAAAGCCACCATCCGACCGGACAATCCGCCACCGCCGGCTGCAGCAACGCCCAGCCGCGGGGAGGTACAAAGCCCGTCCATTCCAGCGCCGGAGGCCCCGATCGCCAGTCCCAAGGCGCCAGTTCGCCTAGTACCGGGTGCATCTGCAGCAGGTCCCGCACAGCCTGCCAGCGCCGATCATCCATCGACCAGCAAGCCCACAGGCTCAACGAACGTGCCGGCAACAGCACCTGCTGCGCCGGTTCAGGCCCCAGCGCCTGCTGCGCCGACCCAAACACCGACACCGGCCTCCAGCGGTCGTTGGTGAAACGCCGACGCTCAAATTTGAGCGCCAACGTCAGACAGCGCAGGCAGTCAGGCTCATCTGCCTCTGTGGTCTTGGTTTTTGGTTTGTCAACGAAAAAACGGCGGCGGTTCACAATCTCTGACGATGTATATTATGTTAAGTCTTGCAAAGAAGCCTTGACAGCTGCGCAGCTGAGGCGCGGGTCGTTATGAGTCTTCTCCGAACGAGGTGGCTCATCCGTGACTGCTTCCTGTCTCCAGCAAGCTCAGCAGCGTGTACTTTTCACGGTCGATCTCGCCTCGGGTGCGCACGCCGAGCCTGCGGATCACCGGCAAGGGCGGACACCAACCCTGGGCCGCATGCTGGAACAAAAACGCCATCACCACGCCAGGCAGCAACAACCATCGCCTGTCGCGGCCCAGCCCCAGGGCCAGGCCCGTCAAGCTCAGCGTGGCCGCGTTCAGCGCGAGCACGCGTTCCACGTCCCATTCCTGGTCCAGCTCTCGGATGCGCTCCCTGATGCGCTCATCGCTCATGCCGGCGTAGCGAATGATGCTCCGGTCGGTTTCGCGGTCGATGGTGCGGTTCACCGCCGACGCGGTGAACCGCCGCACCCGGTCCGGCTCGGCGGGCGCCTTGCGCGGCCTTGCGCTGGGTGGCAGTCGGGCAGGCTCGGCGGTGCTGAAGGTCGCGGCGGTCGTTTGCATGGGGCTCCTGGCAGGACAAGGTGTGGCTGAAGGAATGTTCGCCCGCCCCTCCTGGCCCGGCCGTAGGACGGCAAAGCGGCCCCCTGTCGGACGCGCCTAGAGCTGCCGTTCCATCAGGCGCCAGTGGAACGGTCCAGCCTCAGACGCAGAAGAAGAACACCGTCTTCGGCCGAAGGCTCCACCGAAAAGCCGAGGCTGCGCGCCAGCGACTGGAGCCGGTCGTTTTCCACAAGGCATTCACCCACCACTTCCTGCGTGCCCCGGGCGCGCAGGTGCTGCAGCAGTTTGCCCAGCAGCAGGCGCCCCAGCCCCCTGCCCTGCTGGCTCCCCGCCACCTGGATGGCGAACTCGGCCCGCTGGTTGTCCGGGTCGCACAGGCCGCGCACCTCGCCCAGCATGGGCGCGTCCGCATGATCGGCCGGCACGGCGATGAAGGTCATCTCGCGGTCGTAGTCGATCTGGCTGTAGCGCGCCAACTCCGAATGAGGCACCTCGCGCCGCGCCGTGAAGAACCGCAGCCGCATGTCGGCGGGGCTGGCCTTCGCATAGAAATGGGCCAGACGCTGCCCGTCCTCCGGGCGAATGGGCCTGAGCAGCACGGGCCCCACGCGGGTGGGCTGCAACTCTTCCAACTCCGCCGGGTATGGCCGGATGGCCAGCACGGCCACCGGCTCGTCAGGGCGCCGCAGCCGCGCGCGGGAATCGACGGCCAACACGCCGGCGGCGTCCACCCAGAGCGGATTGATGTCGAGTTCGGCCAGGTCGCTGCACAGGTCGGTGGCCAGTTGCGACAGGCGCACCAGGGTTTGCTGCAAGGCGGCGATGTCGCTGGCTGCACGGCCCCGGTGCCCGGCCAGCAGCGGCGACAGGCCGCTGCGCTCAATCAGCGCGTGCGCCAGGTCGGCGTTGAGCGGCGGCAGGGCCACCGCGTGGTTGCTGCGCAGTTCCACATGGATGCCCCCCTCCCCCAGGAGCAGCACGGGGCCGAACACCGGGTCGGTGCTCAGGCCCAGGATGAGTTCGTGGGCCCCGGGCCGCGCAGCCATGGCCTGTACCGTGAAACCCTCGAACACTGCGCCCGGCAGCAACTCGGCCAGTTGCTGCCGCATGCGGCGAGCCGCGCCGCGCAGTTCGTCAGCGTCCTTGAGCCCCAAGGCCACGCCACCCACGTCGCTTTTGTGCACCACCTGGGGCGAGATCAGCTTCAAGGCCACCGGCCAGCCGATGCGCTCGGCCGCAGCCAGCGCTTCCTCGACGCCCGCGCAGCGCTCGGTGGACACCGTTGGAATGCCATAGGCCTGCAGCAACGCCTGGGTGCTCGCATCGCCCAGCCACGCACGCCCGGCGGACCGCGCCTCGTCGATGAGTGTGCGTGCCCGGGCGCGATCGGGCTGGAAGTCGGCCAGCTCCGAGCGCACGAGCTGCCGCAGCGCCTCCTGGTGGCATTCATAACGGGCCATTTGCAGCCAGGCCTCGACGGCGCGCTCGGGCGTGTCGTGGCTGGGCACGCGCGCACGGCGGCTGGCCTGGCGCGCGGCCGCCACCACCGCCCCGCCCAGCCAGCAGCTGAGCACCGGCTTGGCGGCCGCCTGCATGGCGGGCAAGCACGCCGCCGCAATATCGCAGGCGCAAACAATGGCCGTGGGCGCATGGATGAACAGCACGCCGTCCACCTCGGGAGCCTGCAGCAAGACCTCCAGCGCCGCCAGGTAGCGCTGCGTGGGCGCGTCGCCAATGATGTCCACCGGGTTGGCGCGCGACCAGGTGGCGGGAAGGCATGCATCGAGCTGCAAAAGCGTCTCGGGCGACAGCTGGGCAAGCCGCCCTCCCCCTAAGCTCAATGCGTCTGCCGCGAGCACGCCCGCGCCACCGCCGTTGGTGAGGATCGCCAGCCGCCCCGCCTGCCTGCCCACGTGCTGGCGCCAGCCGCCACGCAGCTGCGAGAGCGTCTCGGCCGCATCAAAAAGGGCCTCGAGCGTGTGCACGCGCAACAGGCCGGCACGCTGCACCGCGGCATCGAACACGCGGTCAGAGCCGGCCAGCGCGCCGGTGTGCGAGGCTGCGGCGCGCGCACCTTCGGGCGCGCGTCCGGCCTTGACCAGGATGACCGGCTTGTTGCGCGCCGCCGCGCGCGCGGCCGACATGAACTTGCGCGCCTGTTTGACCGACTCGATGTAGAGCAGGATGGCGCGGGTGGACACGTCGGTGGCCAGAAAGTCCAGCATGTCGCCGAAATCCACGTCGGCGCTGTCCCCCAGCGAGACGAAATGCGAAAAGCCGATGCCGCGCTCGTTGGCCCAGTCCAGCATGGCCGTGGCCAGCGCGCCCGACTGCGTGACGAAAGCGAGCGAGCCCTCCAGCCCCTGCGCGGGTGCAAAGCTTGCGTTCATGCGTGCGCCCGGCACCAGCGCCCCGATGCAGTTGGGCCCCAGGATGCGCAGCAGGTGCGGCCGCGCGGCCTCCAGCATGGCCTGCTCGAGCGTGCGCTGCTCGCCCGGCACCGCTTGCTTGAGGCCGGCGCTCAGCACGATGGCGGCACGTGTGCCCTTCAGGCCCAGCTGGCCGATGAGGCCCGGCACGGTGGCAGCAGGCGTGCAGATGACGGCCAGGTCCGGCGCTGCGGGCAGCGCATCCACGCTCGGCCAGGCGGCTTCACCCTGCACCTGCGCGTGCTTGGGGTTGACCGGCCACAGCGGCCCGGCAAAACCGCCGTTGCGAAGGTTGCGCAGCACCACCGCGCCCAGGCTGCCCGGGCGGTCGGATGCACCGAGCACCGCGATCGAGCGCGGGCGAAGCAGGCTGTCGAGGTGGCGGATGGTCATGGTGGGGTTTCCTGGATGCTGGGGTTTGCCGGATGGCAGGGCCCTAGCCCCACCAGGTTTGCGCCAGGTCAAACCACGCCGGCCGCCGGGTGTCCACACTGAAGGCGTCCTTTGAAAGATTAACGCCACAAGAGGCCCTCATGAGAGCTCATCCGACACCCGATGACAGCCTGGTGCTTGAGCGCCTGGCGCAACGCGAAAGCCAGCTGCTGAGCAGCCTGACCGCCCTGCATGCCGACGACGAACCCGCGGCGATGCAGGAAGTGAGCGACTTCAAGGACCAGGCACAGCGCAGCATGGACGCCGAGCGCGACCGCGCGCAGACCCTGCGGCTGGAAGCATCGATCGAGGGCGTGATGGCGGCGCGCCAGCGCCTGGCGCAGGGCCGCTACGGCATCTGCACGGAGTGTGGCGAGCCCATCGATGAAGGCAGGCTGCAAGCCCTGCCGGAGGTGGCTTTGTGCCGCACCTGCCAGGCCAGGCACGAGGCGCCATGAGCCGCAGAGACTGCGCGCCCGCAGCCGAGCAAGTGACCCCATGAAACCCGCGCAACCGGCCGTGAATCCTGCCCACACCTGAGCCTGCGCCGCCTTAGAGTGATCCGGCCCTGCCGCACGCCACAAAGGCGCAGGCGTTTCGCAGGCACATCGCAACCTGAGAAAGAGGAGGAAACCATGACGCAACTTCGCATTCCCGACCCCGGCTTCGGCGATTCCATCGAGTCGACCTTTCGGCGCTTTCTGTCGCCCTTCAGCGGCGACATCGACACCTCGCCGCTGCGCATGCGGCTGGACATTGCCGAGACACCCGAGGCCTATGAGGTCAAGGCCGATCTGCCGGGCGTGAACAAGGAGGACATCAACGTGCGCATCCATGGCAACGTGGTGCAGATCGATGCCGAGGTGCGGCGCGAAAAGGAAAACAAATCCTCGGACCGGGTGCTGCGCAGCGAACGCTACCAGGGCAGCGTCTCGCGCAGCTTTTCGCTCGCGCAGGACATCGACGACAGCAAGGTCGAGGCCCGCTACGACAAGGGTGTGCTCACCCTGGTGCTGCCCAAGCGCGCGCAGGACAGTTCGCGCAAGGTGCAGATCCAGTGAGACCGCACACCGCTTGACCTGCATCAAGGCCGGTGCTCTGCCGCCCGCGCAGACTCGGCCCCAAGGACCACAACAGGAGGAGAAAGCCATGTACAAAAAAATTCTGGTGCCCATCGACGGCAGCCCCACCGCCACCCGCGCCCTGGTGGCAGCGCTGCAGCTGGCGCGCGACTCGGGTGGTTCGGTGCGGCTGCTGCACGTGATCGAGGAACTGGCTCAGGTCATCGCCTACGACCCCTATGGCGCCTACCCCGGCGACCTGGCGCAGGTGATGCGCGACAGCGGCCACAAGCTGCTCGCGGACGCCATGGCGGTGGCCAGCTCGGCCGGGGTGACGGCCGACGAGCGCCTGGTCGAAGCGAGCGGGCAGCGCCTGGCCGAAGCGGTGCTGCACGAGGCGGCCGCCTTCGAGGCCGACCTCATCGTCGTGGGCACGCACGGCCGGCGGGGCCTGGGCCGGGTGCTGCTGGGCAGTGGCGCTGAACAAATCATCAGGCAGGCAAACATACCGGTTCTGGTGATACGCTCGGCCGAGGTCGAGCAGGCGCCGGCTGCAAGCGTCGCCGAACGTCAGCTGGCCAGCGCCTGAAGGCTCGACCCTGGCCGCGGGGCAAGACGCCCCGCTCTCACGTGCAACAAGAAGAAAG
>CAYVGD010000057.1:0-12229 GCA_964450095.1 uncultured Polaromonas sp. | reverse complement strand
GACCCCTGGCGCACTGTCGTTCCCGGCGGCCGAGGAAGAGTGCAACAAGCTGCTGCTGGCCACCCTGCTCGAGGGCAACGCCACAGTGATCTTTGACAACCTCACCGATGATCTGAAGCCCTACAAGTCGCTGTGCTCTGCCCTGACGGAGCAAAGGATGTCAGGGCGCATTCTGGGCGTTTCGAAAACCGTGACGGTGGCCACCAGGGCTTTGTTCCTGAGTTCTGGCAACAACGTTGGCCCGGTGGAGGACATGAGCCGGCGCTGCGTGACCATCATATTGGCGCCCAAGATGGAAATGCCCGCGGCACGCCGTTTCGAATGCGACCCGCTGGGCCTGGTACGCGCTGAGCGCGCGCGCTACGTCAGCGACGCTCTGACGATTGTGGCGGCGTACGTGGCCGCTGGCCGTCCGCGCCAATCGGCGCGCATGCTCGCCACGTTTGGCCAATGGGATCAATGGGTGCGTCATGCCCTGCTCTGGCTCGGCGTGGCAGACCCGGCGACGCGGGTCTTCGAGCAACTCGAACACGATCCGGACCGAAAGCTCCTGGGTGCCTTCCTCACCACCGCACGCCTTCACTTCGGCGGCACCGTGTTTTGTGTCAAGGACCTTGTGGACCGCGCGCAGGGTAGCTTCGGTCGTTCCGATAAAGACCTCGAAAGTATCCTGGGCGAGATTGCGGGCGACCGTGAAACTATCAACCGAAAGCGTCTGGGGCACTGGCTGGGCAGGCACGCGGACCGCATCGTGGGGGGGCTGATGCTTCAACGCGACACGGCGACCCGCAACGTACAGCACTGGCAGATCAAATCGGTTATGTCGGAAATGTCGGATTGGATCGGTCCGATCCATGAAAGCAACAAACAAGTGGAGGTGGAGGTGTGACGCCACTGGACCTACTAGTTCGCGCTTGCCATCTCGGTGTCGAGGTCCGTGTGAGGGACGGGCAAATTCGGCTCCGGGGGCCGATCCAGGCGGTTGCCGTAGTTGCCCGGGCGGTAAAGCAGGATCGATGCGGCGTTCTTGGCGTGCTGAGCGACGTGCGCTCGACTCTGTCGCTCATACTACCTCTGGTGTACGCAGAGCCTGAAAAGCCGATGAAGCCCCCGTAGCGCGGAGCCGGGCATGCACAGCGCAAGCAAGCTAATTCAACAAGGGCGCAGGGTGCGTACCACCGGGTTTGCGGTACGCATCCATGTACGCGGCGATGTTCACGGCGCGCACTGCAGAACCACCTTTTGAAATGCGAACCGGCAAGCGTTGAGAAGGCTTGAGTCCCATTCAAACTAGCATTTGGTTACTCAGCGGGTCAGTGATGAGCGCTTGCTTGTGACTCGCCTGGGGAGGCCGAATTCCCTTCTTGACCAAACCAGCGGGCGTACAAAACGGGCAAAACCACCAACGTCAGCAGCGTTGCGGTGATCAACCCCCCGATCACAACCACCGCCAGCGGCCGCTGCGTCTCGGCGCCGATGTCCTGTGACAGCGCCATGGGCAACAAGCCCAGCGCGGCAAGCATGGCCGTCATCAGCACGGTGCGCAGGCGCTGCATCGATCCCAGACGCACCGCCTCCTCCACGCTGTGGCCGGCCTGCTGAAGCTGATGGAACACCGACAGCATCACGACACCGTTGAGCACGGCCTGGCCCGAGAGCGCGATGAAGCCGATGGCCGCCGAGACCGACAGCGGGATGCCGAACACCCACAGCGCGACGAAGCCTCCCACCAGCGCCAGCGGTACGTTCACCAGAATCAGGGCGGCCAGGCGAACAGACTTGAAGGCGTCGAAGAGCAGCACGAAGATCAGCAGCAGCGAGATCGGCACCACCACGGACAGGCGCTTCATGGCGCGCTCCTGGTTTTCGAACTCGCCAGACCAGGTGAGTGTGTAGCTCGGCGGCATCTTCACGGCCGTGCCGACCCGCTGCTTCATGTCGGCCACCACCGAGCCCATGTCGCGGTTGCGGATGAAGATACCGATGGCCATGGTGCGCCGGCCGGCCTCGCGGGCGATGTTCATTGCCCCGCTGACCTCCTGGATGCTGGCCACCTGGGCGAGCGTGGCGTGGCCGCCGTCAGGCGTGGCGATCAGTGTTTGCGGCAGGGCCTCCAGAAGGCGGCGGTGCTCAGGCAGCCGCACGGCCACCGAAAAACGGCGTTCCCCCTCCCAAATCTGCGTGGCCGCCTTCCCAGCCAGGGTCGCTTCCACGACGTCCTGGATGTCCTGCACGTTTAGACCCAGGCGTGCCGCACGGTTGCGGTCCACCTCGATGGCAATCTGTGGAAGCTCGCCCAGCCGGTCGATCTCGGCGCGATAGACGCCGGGAACTTGGCGCACCTCGCGCTCGATGGCCTGCGTCACCCGGCGCAGTTCGCCCAAGTCATCACCGGCCACCTTGATGACGATCTGGCCATCGATCTGCGAGATCGACTCCAGAACGTTGTCGCGGATGGGCTGCGAGAACGTGGGCTGCAGCCCCGGGATACCGGAGACAACGCGCTCCATCTGGTCGAGGAGTTGTTCGCGCGTGAGGCCTGGGCGCCACTGCTCGGGCGGCTTGACGTCGACGAAAACCTCCGCCATGGAGATGGTCTTGGGATCGGTCCCGTCCTCGGGCTGCCCGGCCTTGGACACTGTGGTGTGGACCTCGGGCACCGACAGAAGCGCTTGGCGCGCCTGGCGCAGGATGCGTGCGGCCTCCTCGTTTGACACGCTCGCCGGGAGGCGCAGGTTCACCCAGATCGTGCCTTCGTTGAGTTCTGGCAGGAACTCCGAACCCAGGCGCGAGGCCACGCCCAGCGACAACACGAACACACCTGCGGCCAGGCCCAGCACCAGGCGCGGTCGCCTCAAGGAGGCATCGAGCACGGGAGCGTAGAGACGCTTGCAGCCGGCCACCACGCGGTTGTCCTGATGCGGCAGCTTGCGGCGCAGCATCCAGTAAGCCAGCAGCGGCACCAGGGTGAGCGAAAACAGAAGTGCTCCCAGCAGCGCTGAGGTCACCGATAGCGCCATGGGCTGGAAGATTCGCCCTTCGTGGCGCTGCAGCGCGAAGATGGGAATGTGCGCCGCGATGATGATGAGCATGGAAAAAAGCGTCGGCCGCCCCACCTCGTTGGCCGCCTTCACGATGGTGGCGCGACGCTCTTTCGCATCCATCCCTTCACGGCGTTCGGACAGGCGGTGCATGATGTTCTCCACCACGATCACCGCTCCGTCGACGATGATGCCGAAGTCCATCGCTCCTAGCGAGAGCAGATTGGCCGGCACGCCCATGATCTTCAGGCCCAGGAAGGTGGCCAGCAGCGACAGGGGGATGACCACCACCACGGCCAGGCTGGCCCTGAAGTTCCCCAGGAACAGGTAAAGCACCAGCGACACCAGCAGCGCTCCCTCCACGAGGTTGCGAAACACCGTCGAGAGAGTTTTCCCCATCAACCAGGTGCGGTCGTAGTAGGGCACGACCTGCACACCCGGCGGCAGGCCACGCTCGTTGAGCTGTGCAATTCGCTCTTTGACCGCCTGCAGCACCACGCTGGGGTTCTCGCCCTTGCGCATGATCACCGTGCCGGTGACCACGTCATCGTCCAGGTCCTGGCCCACCGTACCTAGGCGGGGGACGGCGCCCACTGTCACCTGCGCAACGTCGCGCACCAGAATCGGCGTGCCTGCGCGTGCGGTGACGACGATCTGCCCAATGTCGTCGGCTGAACGCAGCAGGCCAATGCCGCGGATGGCGTACTGCTGCGCGCCTTGGGCCACGTAGCTGCCGCCCGCATTGGCATTGCCGCGGCCCAGCGCCTGCAGCAGGTCATGGAAGTCAAGTCGAGCGGCGCGCAGCCGCTCGAGGTCGGGCTGCACCTCGTACTGTTTGATGAAGCCACCCATGGCCACCACGTCGGCCACGCCTGCCACCTGACGCAGCGCGCGCTCGACCGTCCAGTCTTGCAAGGTGCGCAGTTCGGTGGTGGACAGGCCATCACCGCGCAGACGGTAGCGCAGCACCTCGCCCACCGGTGTGGCGTTGGGCGCGATGTGTGCCTCCACGCCGGGCGGCAGGTCGACGCCGCGCAGGCGCTCGCTGACCTGGGCCCGCACCGCCAGCACCTCGGCCTTCTCGTCGTAGGTCACCACCGTGAACGACAGGCCGAACTGCGTGTGCGAGAACACGCGGATCGAATTGGGCAGACCGGACAGCGCCACCTCGATGGGCAGCGTCACCTGCTTTTCCACCTCCTCGGCCGCGCGCCCCGGGTGCAGTGCGATCACGGTGACCTGGGTGTCGGTCACATCTGGAAAGGCCTCAACGGACAACTGGCTGAAGGCGAATAGGCCGGCCATCGCGAACAGCAGCGTACCCAGCACCACAAAAAGCGGCTGGTGCACCGCGAACTGGATCAGACGCTTCACGGACGAGCTCCTGCGGCCGGGGCCGCAGCGTCACGGGCCTGGCCGTACTGCCGCACCAGAAGCAACAGGTTGTCGGAGACCACCTGTTCGCCGGCCTTCAGGCCCTGGCCTATCGTGACTTCCTTGGCCCCCAGCCAGCCCACGGCCACCTCCCGGGGCTCGAAGGCGCCAGGAGCCACCTGCACCATCACCCAGTGGGTGGTGCCACGCAGTTGCACGGCCGAGGCCGGCACCACCAGGGCCTGGCCCGGATCGCGCTGCAAGCGGGCCTGGCCCAGCATCTCGGCCTTGAGCCTGCGCCCGGGGTTGGGGACCACGCCGCGAGCCTTGATGCTTCGCGAATTCACGTCGATGGCATCGGCCACCGCCACCACCGTGCCACGCACGGGATCACCGCCCAGGCCGGGCACCACCAGTTCGAAGGGTGACCCCGGCCGCAACAGCGCGGCATCGCTCTCGCGGCCGTCGATCTGTACCCACAGGCTGTGCGGATCGCTGATGACGAATAGCGGTACAGCCGTGCCATCGGGCCGCAGCTCCTGGCCTGGGTTGAGGTTGCGCTCGACCACCACGCCGGCTACGCCGGACGAAAGCGTCAGGCGCTGATCCACCCCGGCGCCACCGCCGTACAGGCGCGTGCGGGCCTGGCTGCGGTCAAGCTCAGCCTGGGCGCGCGCGGCTTCGGCCTCGGCCTGCTCCAAATCCTTGCGCGCGGCCACTCCGGCCTCATGCAGCTCGCGCAGGCGCTGCAGCGTCTGCCGGGCCAGCGCAAGGTCGGCACGGGCTTTGGTGGCATCGGCCTGGACCGCGCCGTACTCAGGCGAAGCAAGCTGGGCCAGGGCCGTGCCGGGCTTCACGCTCTGGCCCACATCCACCAGGATGCGTTCGACCCGGCCGGCAAGCGCCGGCTGGATGCGCTGCGTGTGGTCCTCATTCCAGACGAGCCGGGCCGGCATCTCGACGAGCATGGGCCGCGCCGGCTCTGCGGCAGTGAGCCCCAGTTTGGCGAGCTGCGGATGCCCTTCTGGGAACACGAGCCGAGCACCCTCCATGCGTGGTGCTGCCATTTCGGCCGGGCGGATGGGGGCTTGCGGACCGCAGGCGCAAAGAACGAGCGCGGCAAGGCCCGGTGCCAAGCGCGACAGTCGACGCAGGCCTTCAGCAGGTCGGAAGAAAAGAGTCATGGGCAATACGTTGAGGTCAGAGGCGGTGCGAGGCGAAGGCCCAGCGGTGCGAAAAAATGCCGTTCAGGACGATGTGCGCAGCTGCCAGGTGGCAAGCGCGCGGGCGTGTTCGACGCGCGCCGCGGTTTGGTCCAGGAGCACGGTGCGCAATGTGCGGCGCGCATCGATCAGGTCCACCAGCGCCAGGGCGCCGCGACCGTAGGCCAGCTCGGCCATTTCGGCCACGCGCCGCGCCCGGGGCACGATGTCGGCCTCGAAGCGGGCGGCGCGCACGGCCGCGGAATTGAGTTCCTCGGCCAAGCGCGTCCCCTCGGCGATGGCCAGCCGTCGAGTGCGGTCGAGCACGTCCTCGGCCTGTGCGAGTTGGGCCTGGGCACGGGCGATTTCGCCCTCGTAGCCGTAATTGCCCAGCATGCCGGCCAGGGGCATCTGCAGGCGCAACTCCATCAGGGCGCGCGAGGTGCCGGGTTGGTGACTCATGGAGGCTCCCACCGTCACATCGTTCCGACGCAGGGCCAGGGCAGCGTCGAGCGCGGCGCGCGAGGCCTCCACACGACGGCGGGCCGCGCGCACGTCGGGCCGGGACTCCACGTCGGGCAGGGGCGCCACCTCGGTCGCAGGCAGCGGCCAGCTTGCCGCCGCGCTCAAGGGCCCAGCCAGCCCAGTGAGCTGCACCAGCGCCAGGGCCGCGCGCTCGCGCAAAGTTTGCGCGGCCCGCCGCTCGGCGAGGCCTCGCTCGGCCTCGATCTCAGTGCGCAGCGCCTCCTGCTGGGCAATGTCACCGGCGCGCAGGCGACGCTGCGCGGCCCGCGAGAGCTCTTCGGCACCTGCTGCCATGGCCTCCAGATGGGCCAGGCGCTCCTGGGCCGCCAGTAGTTCATAGAACGCGGCTGCGGCCTCCACCTGCTGCCGCACGGCCACGTCCTGCACGTCCATTCCTGCGGCCTCGGCCATTTCACGCGCCGAGGCCGTGCGCAGCGCGCGCTTTTGGCCGCGTTCGAGCACCCAGTCCAGGCCTAGACCCTTATCGATGCGCTTGCGCTCGATCAGCGAGCCGCCTCCCACGCCGTGGTCGAGGTCGATGGCCGCGGCCTTGGCGCTGAGCACCGGTGTGGGCGCGCGGTCTGCGGCCCGCACATCTGCACGCGCGGCTTCCTGCAGTCGGCGTGCCAGCGAGACCTCCACGTTGGCACGCGCCGCTTCGAGCACAGCCGCAAGCTCCAGGCTGCGCGGTGGCAGGGCCTGTGCTGTGGCCGTCTGGGCCGCAAATGCGCCGAACATCAGCACCCGAACGAGGGCGCGCGCGACATGGCCCATGGGCCGGGAGAGGAACGACAATCGAGACATCTCAACGATTGGGCTCCCTGCGCCTGAAGACAGCCTGAAGCCAGGCCGTCGCCAGGCATCGAATCCCCCGCCATGCGACTGCTGCTCCTAGAGGACGACGACATCTTCGGCGAAGGCCTGCGCGATTTCCTGCGCAGCGAGGGTCACCGCGTGGACTGGTGCACCAGCCTGGCCAACGCGGCAGCGCTGCAGGGCGAGCCCATGGATGCGCTGCTGGTGGACTGGCAGCTGCCCGACGGCTCGGGCGTGCAGTGGCTCAACGCACGGCGCGCACGCGGCGACGCCACGCCGGCCATCATCCTGACCGCACGCGACCGGCTGCGCGACCGCATCGAAGGACTGGACGGCGGGGCGGACGATTACCTCGTCAAGCCCGTCGCGCCCGAGGAACTTCTGGCGCGCCTTCGCGCAGTGCTGCGCCGCAGCGCCGGCATCGCCCGTGACAGGCTGGAGATGGGCGAGGTGGTGCTGGACCTGACCGCACGCAGCGCGCACCGGGGGCCGGAAGCCGTGGCCCTGACGGCGAGGGAGTGGGCGCTGCTGGAGGCGCTGGCGCGGCGAAGCGGCCGCATCGTACCCAAGGCCGATCTCGAGCGCCTGGTGCTGGGCTTTGATGCCGAGCTCACCAGCAACGCGCTGGAGGTGCATGTCTCGGCCTTGCGGCGAAAGCTCGGACGGGACCTGATCGAGACCGTCCGAGGCCTGGGCTACCGCATGCAGGGCAAGCCATGAATTTGCCCTCACCGTCGATCCGTGCAAGGCTCAGCCGTACGCTGGCCGTCTGGTCACTGATCTGGACAGCCGCGGTATCGGCTGCCGTCTGGGTGGCGGTTCGCCACGAGATGGAAGACAAGCTCGACAACCGGCTGCGCGCTGCCTCGGAATTGCTCGTCAACGTGATGCGGCGCACGCCCTTCGAAATCTGGCACGGTGAGCCGCTTGAGATTCCCGGCGACGGGCAGGACGCTGACGTGGAGATCCCGTTCACCTGGCAGTTGGTGGACCGCCAGGGCCGCTTGCTGCAGCGTGCCGACAATGCGCCTGAGAAACCCTTCCACACTTCTCAGATCGATGGACTTTCCAGTGCTGGCGGCTGGCGCGTCTTCGGTCGGGCGCTGGATGCTCAGCATTTTCTTTATGTGGCTCACGAGCGCTCTGAACGGCTGGAGGCGCAGGTGGATGTCGCACTGGATGCAGCATTGGCAGCGCTGATCATGGCCTTGATCGGACACCTTTGGCTTCGCATGCGCTTCTGGCGCGAGTTGCAGCCGCTGCAGACCTTGTCGCAGAAACTCCAGAGTCACGACCCAGGAGACGGCAAGCTCGCCCTGGGCCCAGCCGAGCGCGCCGAGCTCGAGCCACTGCACCGGGCCGTGAACCAGTTGTCGGATCGGCTGGCTGACCGCATTCGCCGGGAACAGGGGTTCAGCGCCCACGCCGCACACGCCCTGCGCACGCCTTTGGCCGGGGTGGATGCCCAGCTCAGCATTGCCTTGCGTGAAGCACCGGAGCCGCTGCATGCCAGACTCAAACGCATCAGAAGTGCCGCTCAGCGCATGCAACATGTGGTGACCTCCCTGCTGGGCCTGTTTCGCGCAGAGGCCGGGCCACGCCGTGTATCGCTTGAGCTCGAAGCCTTGGTGGCCAGCCTGCCGGAAGCACCCCTGGCCGTGCGGGTGAACCAGGCGGCCCCGCTGGACGCCGACGCCGACTTGCTCTCTGCCACGTTGATCAACCTTCTCGACAACGCTGCGCGGCACGGCGCAAAGGAGGTGTGGGTCACGGTCCCTGCGCCACAGCGCTTGCGTGTGCAGGATGACGGTCGAGGCCTTGGGGCCCGCGATCTTGAAACGCTCCAGCGCGCCCTGCTCGACCGTGACTACGAACGCCTCCCGGGCCTGGGCCTGGTGCTGGCTGACGTGGTGGCCCGCGCGCACGGCGGCCAAGCTCGGCTGATTACTACCGAGCAAGGCTTTACGATTGAGTTGGATTTGGCTGAAAAAGTGGTGACCTTACTACCCCTCGCGCCCTGAACTTTTGGACTTGGGGTTGCAGAGGGACCCGACGCGCACAAAGTTGAGCTAATGGCTGAGTTGTTGCAATGTCTGCAGATTGAAGCACTTGGAACCTGAACAGATTGCTATATTGATACCAGTACTTGCCCCTTTGTAGCCCCTCGTTAGGGTCGGAGGGATGCTGCGTAGAAGCGGCATCAAAATCACCTGGCCCGCCGCGACTGCATCCGGTGATCGAAAGTTGTTCAGAGGTGTTCGGGCGAATCCAATCACTGAGGTGGGCGATGGTGGGGGTACCGAACTCTGGAGCGCAAGTTTTTCCTAGTCTTTTCAATAGGTTAGGGCGAAGATGTGAAAGACGCCCTCTCCGCCAGGGACACAGCAAACACGGGCCTTCGCGGCCCGTTTTTGTTTCTGTCCCCCCTTCCAACGCCCTTCCAGCCCTCTGCTATAGCTGACCACCGCGTGCGGGCTCGGACCTCAGGGTGCGCCCCCAACCCAGCGGGATGGGCTGATCACCTTGCCTGACTTCTGATCCAAAAAACCGAGCCGGGCGCGTCTCTTGCAGAAAGAGGCACGTCCAAGGACCCCGGTCAACCTGGCTTCCCCACCGACGCCACTCGCCCGCCGCCTCAACGAGCCCGACGGACGCCACGGCCCCTGCAGCTTATTCCGGGCTGCCGGGTCTTCCCAAGGCCATCCCCACCGCTGAAACGCACCTGGACAAAGGCGCGTCAAACCCCGGAACACGCTGTTCAATCGACCGCAGATCACCGCATCGACTGAGCAAGGCGCTGCCCAGAATGAGGTGTCCAAGAACAAGCACCTCGCCGGGGCATTGCCGTGAACTTCATTCGCACCTTCCACATCGGCCCGCGCCTGGCCGCAGGCTTTGGGATCATCGTGCTGCTGCTTGCCGCCATCGCCGCGGTGGGCCTCACGCAGATTGCGGCTGTCAATCGCGGCATCGCAAACCTGGTGGAGGACCGCTATGCCAAGGTGGAACTGGTCAATGACATCCAGAAGAATTTTCTGCAGCAGGGCGTGCGGATGCGCAACATCGTGATCCTCAGCGACGAGGCCGACATCGCCGTGGAACTGCGGGCGATGGAAGAAACCATCGTCAAGATCTCGGCGGGCATGGACAAGCTCAAGGCCTCCATCTACTCGCCCGAGGGACAGGCCATGCTGGCCTCTTCTGCCGAGGCGCGTGCGCGTTTCCTTGAGGCGCGCAAGCAACTGGTCACTTTGGTGCAAGCCCGACAGCAGGTGCAAGCCCAGCGGTTCATGGCCGAGGTGGTGCGGCCCGCACACACGGCCTACTACGACGCCCTGCAGCGGCTCAACGACCGCCAGGTCAAGCGCATGGGTGAAGCCGTGGAGGACGCTGCAGCGCTCGTGCGGCGCGCCAACCTCCTGATCGGCCTGCTGGCTGGCGTGGCGGTGGTGCTGGCGCTGGCAATCGCCACGGGCATCAGCCGCTCCATCGTGCGCCCGCTGGGCCAGGCCGTGAAGCTGGCCGAGACCGTCGCAGCCGGCGACCTGAGCTCGGACATCCGCACCGATGCCAAGGACGAGCCCGGGCAATTGCTGTCCGCGCTCGGGCGCATGAACGCCGCCCTGGTGCGCCTGGTGGGCACCGTGCGCCTGAACAGCGCCCACATCGCTGCCGGGGCCAGCCAGATCGCCATTGGCAACCAGGACCTGAGCCAGCGCACCGAGCGCCAGGCCGCCAACCTGGAGGAAACCGCTGCATCGATGGAGGAACTGACCAGCACGGTCAGCATCAACGCCGAGACGGCGCGCCAGGCCACCGACCTGGCGGCTGCGGCCTGCCAGGTCGCCTCGCAGGGCGGCGCCGCGGTGGGTCAGGTGGTGCACGCCATGCAGACCATCAGCGAGTCGAGCCACAAGATCGCCGACATCATCAGCGTGATCGATGGCATCGCCTTCCAGACCAACATCCTGGCGCTGAATGCCGCCGTGGAAGCGGCCCGCGCCGGTGAGCAAGGCCGGGGCTTTGCGGTCGTGGCCGGGGAAGTGCGAAGCCTGGCCCAGCGCAGCGCGGGTGCGGCCAAGGAGATCAAGGCGCTCATCAACGACAGTCAGGCCAAGGTCGAGGCAGGTGGCCAGCAGGTGAGCCAAGCCGGCCGAACGATGAGCGACATCGTCGCGCAGGTGCAGTCTGTCAGCACCCTGATTGCGCAGATCGGCAACGCGACCCGCGAGCAGGCCCAGGGCATCACCCAGGTGGGCGAGGCGGTCACCCAGATGGACCAGGTCACCCAGCAAAACGCAGCGCTGGTCGAGGAAAGCGCTGCGGCCGCCGAAAGCCTGAACCAGCAGGCCGCCCAGTTGGTGGAGGCGGTGAGCGCGTTCACCCTGGGCCGTGGACCTGGGGCGCTGCATGCCGCGCATGGCCGCGCGCTGCACGGCGCCTGAGCTGTCGCCCAAAGGCTGCGGCATTCAAACGGGGGGTCAAGACTCTACGCGGCGGCCACACACGGCCATGATGCAGCGTCGCCCCGGTTCCGCCCGGCACAGCCCTGCGCATGGGGAAAGCCCTGGAAAAGTCCAAACCGACAGCAGGATGAGGCTGCAGGGTGGCGAGGGAGGCACCAGGCGCTGGGGTGTGAACAGAAGCGCCGGCGAGGCGAAGGCGGTACCCGCCAAATCATTTCGAGTAAATTCGAATGATGGACGAAAAAACCGCCGTCACCGCCTTCACCGCCCTGGCCCATGAAGCCCGCCTGCGCATCTACCGCGCGTTGATCGGCGCAGGCCCCGAAGGGCTCACGCCTTCCGCGTTGGCGCCCCTGCTGGAGCTGGCCGCCTCCACGCTGTCCTTCCACCTCAAGGAACTGGTCCATGCAGACCTTGTGACCGTGGAACGAGACGGACGGCAGCTGTTTTACCGGCCGAATCTGGTCCACATGAACGCGCTGGTGGCTTACCTGGTCGATCACTGTTGCCAGGGCGAGCCCTGCGCGCCTGCTCCCTTGAGCGGGCCAGCCTGCGCCAAACCCTCGAAATGCTGAACCACGCTTTTCGCGCCGGGCGACCCGGCTGTCATACAACCGTCACCTTGTCGATTCATAATTCAAGTATTGTGGAATCAATTACAAGGAGTGCAAGATGAAAGTTGGAATCAACGGCATGGGCCGTGTGGGGCGCCTGGCCCTGCGCGCCGCCTTCGGTGCGATGGATCGCGCCGATCCCTGTTCTTTTTGAGTTCTTCCAGGCGGGCTATCTGGGAAAGCCGGACCTT
>CAYVGD010000056.1:0-12273 GCA_964450095.1 uncultured Polaromonas sp. | reverse complement strand
GTTTGCCCGCCTGCGCCGAACTCATCACCGATCCGGGCGACGCGCGCCTGCGGGTCGCCGCGTGCACCGGCGCTCCGGGCTGTGCGCAGGCGCGCGGTACCACCCGTGACCTGGCGCTGGCGCTGGCGCCTTCGGTGGCGCCTGGACACCTGCTGCACGTCTCGGGGTGTCCCAAGGGCTGCGCCCACCCGAAACCCGCCACCACGGTGGTCGCCACGGCCCAGGGGTGGGACTTCATCCGGCGCGGCACCGCTGCCAGCCTGCCGGACCTCCATGGGCTGGACCGTGCGGCCCTCGAACAACGATTGAAAAAAGAAACGGTCCATGCTGCACCGCTATGAACGGGATGGCGACGCCATTTACCGCCAGTCCTTCGCGATCATTCGCGCCGAAGCCGCGCTTGGCCGCTTCACGCCGGTCGAGGAGCTGGCCGTGGTCCGCATGATCCATGCGGCCGGCCTGGTAGGCCTTGAACAGCACGTGGCGTTTACGCCGGGCATGGCGCAAGCCACGCGCCAGGCCCTGCAGGAAGGAGCGCCCATCCTGTGCGACGCGCGCATGGTCAGCGAAGGTATCACCCGCAAGCGTCTGCCGGCGAACAACCCGGTGATCTGCACCCTCCAGGACCCGCGTGTCCCCGCGCTGGCGCAGCAGTTGGACACCACCCGCAGCGCCGCTGCGCTGGAACTCTGGCGCCCCCACCTGGCCGGGGCGGTGGTGGCGATCGGCAACGCCCCGACGGCGCTGTTCCACCTGCTCAACATGCTACAGGACCCGGACTGCCCGCGGCCGGCCGCCATCATCGGCTGCCCGGTGGGCTTCGTGGGCGCGGCCGAGTCCAAGGCGGCGCTGATGGAGTCAAACGTCGCCCCGTCACTGGTGGTGCGCGGGCGGCTGGGCGGATCGGCCATTACCGTGGCTGCCCTCAACGCGCTGGCCAGCGAGCGGGAGATCTGATGGGACGCATCATCTGCGCCGGCCTCGGGCCTGGCGATCCTGATCTGATCAGCGTGCGCGCCGACCGCCTGGTGCGTTCCGCTGAGCACGTGGCCTTCTTCCGCAAGAAGGGGCGGCCCGGGCAGGCACGGAAAATGGTGGAGGCACTGCTGGCGCCCGGCGCGACGGAGTACGCGATGGAGTACCCGGTCACCACCGAACTGCCGTTCGACAGCCCGGCCTACATCGAGTGCCTGGCCCGGTTCTACGACGAATGGGCGGCGCGCCTGGCCGAGCTGGCGACGACGCGGGACATCGTGGTGCTTTGCGAAGGCGATCCGTTTTTTTATGGATCCTTCATGCACCTCTACACCCGGCTGCAGGGCCGCGCCCAAGTGGAGGTAGTGCCGGGCATCCCCGGCATGGTGGGCTGCTGGTCGGTCACCGGTCAACCCATGACCTGGGGCGACGACGTGATGACAGTGCTGATGGGCACGCTGCCCGAAGACACACTGGTCGAGCGCATGCAGGCGGCCGACGCCATCGTCGTGATGAAAACCGGCCGCAACCTGCCGCGTGTGCGGCGTGCCCTGGCACGCACCGGCCGGCTCGAGCACGCGTGGCTGGTACAGCACGGCACCATGCCCCAGCAGCAGATGGCGCGGCTGGCCGACACGCCCGACGAGATCTGCCCGTATTTCGCCATCGTGCTGGTGCATGGCCAGGGCCGGCGGCCGGAGGTGGCCGAATGAGCGGCTGGCTGTGCATTGCGGGCCTGGGCCCGGGAGACGAAGCCATGCTCACTCCCGCCGTGAGCCAAGCGTTGGCCGATGCCACCGATGTGCTGGGTTACATCCCCTACGTGGCCCGTGTGGCGGCGCGTCTCGGGCTGCGCCTGCACCCGTCCGACAACCGCGAAGAGCTCGACCGGGCCCGTGCCGCGCTGGCGCTGGCGGCCCAGGGCGGCCGCGTGGTGGTGGTGTCCTCGGGCGACCCGGGGGTGTTCGCCATGGCCGCCGCCGTGTTCGAGGCGATGGAGGGGCGCGAGGACTGGCAGGCCCTGGATGTCCGCGTGCTGCCCGGCATCACCGCGATGCTGGCCGCCGCCGCGCGGGCCGGCGCGCCCCTGGGACATGACTTCTGCGCCATCAACCTCAGCGACAACCTCAAGCCCTGGGCCCTGATCGAAAAGCGCGTGCGGGCGACCGCGGATGCCGACATGGCCATGGCCTTCTACAACCCCCGCTCGGTCCACCGGCCCCACACGTTCGAGCGGGTGCTGCAGGTGCTGCGCGAAACCTGCGAGCCCACGCGCTGGACGATCTTCGCGCGGGCCGTGAGCACCCCCCAGGAACAACTGCTGAGCGTGCCCCTGTGCGATGCGCGACCTGAAATGGCCGACATGCGCACCCTGGTCATCGTGGGCAGCTCCACCACACGTCGCGTGGGGCGTTTCGTCTACACGCCCCGGTCGGCCTCATGAACCGTCTGTCCTGCCAACCAGCACAGCGCCTGCTCCACCGTGCTCACGGTGGCGCGGGCAGGCAGCTGCGGCCGGTCGATCAGGATGACCGGGCAGCCCAGTTGCCGCGCGGCTGCCAGCTTGGCCTGGGCGCCCACCCCCCCCGCGTTCTTGGCCACCACATGGGTGATGCGGTGGCGCTGCATCAGGGCCAGGTCCTTGTCCAGCGTGAAGGGGCCGCGGTCGATGACCACGGTACCCCGGTCTTCGGGCAATGCCACCCCGGGATCGACCACGCGCAACAGGTACCAGTGCCGGGTCTGCGCGAGGAAGGGCTGCACGTGCTGGCGGCCAATCGCCAGGAACACCCGCGCCGGACTGGCAGGCAGGGCTGCCACGGCGCCCGCCAAGTCGGGTGTGTGCAGCCACAGGTCACCGCACTGCGCCTGCCAGGCCGGGCGCTCGAGGGCCAGCAGGGGCAGCGCCAGTTCGTCACAGGCCTGCACGGCATGGCGGCTCATCTGGGCGGCAAACGGGTGCGTGGCGTCGATCACGTGGGTGATGGCCTCCGATCGCAGGTAATCGCGCAAACCCGCCACACCGCCGAAGCCACCCACCCGCGTCGGCAAGGGCTGCGCCAGCGGGGCATCGGTGCGCCCGGCGTAGGAAAAAACAGCGGGCACGCCGGCTGCGGCCAATGCCTGGGCCAGCTGGCTGGCTTCGGTGGTGCCACCCAGCAGGAGGACGCGTTGCATGGCTGAGCCGTGGTTGTCGATCATTGGCGTGGGAGAAGACGGGCTGGAGGGACTGGGCGATGGTAGCCGCGCCGCACTGGCTGGCGCCCGCCACGTATTCGGTGCGCCACGCCACCTCGCGCTGGCGCAGGTGAGCGACCGTGGCACAGCCTGGGACGTGCCGTTCGACCTCCAGCCCCTGCTGGCCCTGCGCGGTCAGCCGGTGGCCTTGCTCGCCTCGGGAGACCCGTTCTGGTTTGGGGCCGGCGGCAGCGTCTGCCAGCACCTGCAAACCGGTGAATGGATAACCTATCCCGCGCCGTCCACGTTTTCGCGCGCTGCCGCCAGACTCGGCTGGCGACTGGAGAACGTGCGATGTCTGGGTCTTCACGCCGCGCCCTTGAGCACGGTGCGGCCCTGGCTGCGCCGTGGGCAACGCCTGGTCTGCCTGGTGCGCGACGCCGAGGCCCTGCGCGCGCTGGCCGCGCTGGCCAGCGCCCAGGGTTTCGGCAACGCGAGCGGATGGGCGCTGGAACGCCTGGGCGGCCCGCACGAGCGCGTCCGGGTGTTCCGGCTGGCGGCGGCGAACCTGCCCGAATTGCAGGCGCCGCTGGCGCTGGCCATGGACCTGCACCAAGGCCCGCCGGGCCTGCCCGCCTCCAGCGGCCTGCCCGATGAACTGTTCGTCCACGACGGGCAGATCACGAAATCCCCGATCCGGGCGCTGACGCTTCGCGCCCTGGCGCCGCGCCCGGGCGAATGCCTGTGGGACCTGGGCGCGGGATCCGGCTCGATCTCGGTGGAATGGTGCCTGGCGGGCGGCTGCGCGCACGCTGTCGAACAGCAGGCGGCGCGCGCGGCCAACATCCGGCACAACGCAGAACAGTTCGGGGTGTCAAACCGGCTGCATGTGCAAGCCGGCAATGCCCTGGAGTGCCTGTCCGCGCTGCCCCGGCCCGATGCGGTCTTCGTCGGGGGCGGCTTCGACCGCGCCCTCTTCGACGCCATCGCTACCTCGGCCGGCCCGGGTGTGCGCCTGGTGGTCAACAGCGTCACCCTGCAAACCGAGTCCTTGCTGCATGAGCTGCTCGCCCGGCACGGCGGCGAGCTGCTGCAGGTGGCCCTTGCACAGGCGCAGCCGCTGGGGCGCATGCTGGGCTGGCAACCGGCACGCCCGGTGGTTCAGTGGAGCGTGCGGCTGTGATGAGAGTCGTCGCCGGCCTGGGCTTTCGCCAGCACACCTCCTGCCATGCGCTGCGCCAGGTGCTGGAGCAGGCCGTGCAGTCGGCACGGCACGCACAACACGCCCCCCTGGTGCTGCAGGCGCTGGCCACCGCACAGGACAAGTGCGGCCACCCCGCCCTGGCCCAGCTCGCGACCGAGCTGGGTTTGCCGCTGGCATCCGTGCCACTGGCCCAGGTGCGCGCCCAGAGTACGCAGCCCAGCCCGCATGCACCCGCGCGTTACGGGTTCCAGAGCCTCGCCGAGTCCGCCGCCCTGGCGGCTGCGGGCCCGGGCGCGGTGCTCGCCTCGCGCCGCCACATCAGTGCCGACGGCACCGCCACCGCGGCCATCGCCCTTTGCAAGCCTGACCACACTGCACCATGACCGTTCACTTCATCGGCGCCGGCCCCGGTGCCCCCGACCTCCTGACCCTGCGGGGGCGCGACCTGATCGCCGCCAGTCCCGTTTGCCTGTACGCCGGCTCGCTGGTGCCTGAAGGAGTTCTGGCGCACTGTCCGCCCGGCGCGCGCATCATCAACACCGCGCCCCTGTCACTGGAGCAGATCGTCGCCGAGTTGCGCGCTGCGCATGAGCAGGGACTGGACGTAGCACGCCTGCATTCCGGCGACCTGTCGGTGTGGTCGGCCATGGGCGAGCAGCTGCGCGCCCTGCGGGAGGCGGGCATCCCCTTCACCGTGACGCCGGGCGTACCTTCGTTCGCGGCGGCGGCTGCCACGCTGGGCTGTGAGCTCACCTTGCCGGGCATGAGCCAGTCGGTGGTACTCACCCGGACCAGCGGCCGGGCCTCCCCCATGCCTGAGGGCGAAGCCCTCGCCCACTTTGCGATCACCGGCGCCACGCTGGCCATTCACCTGTCGATCCATGTGCTGTCCGACGTGGTGCAGGCGCTGCTGCCGCACTACGGCGCCGACTGCCCGGTGGCCGTGGTCTGGCGCGCCAGCTGGCCCGATGAACGGGTGGTGCGGGCCCGCCTCTCGACCATCGAGGCGGCCCTGGGCGAAGGCATCGACCGAACCGCGCTCATCCTGGTCGGACACAACCTGGGCGCGCAGGACTTCGGCCACAGCCGCCTGTACGCGGCCGACTACGACCGCCGCTACCGACCGATAGGCGCTGATGCACGTTTCCCCGAGGGTGCCGAATGAAACTGGAGCTGAGCCTGATCGGCATGGGTTCAGGCCATCCGGACCACATCACCCGCCAGGGAATTGCGGCCCTCAACAAAGCCCAGCTGGTACTCATCCCGCACAAGGGCGAGGAGAAGACCGACCTGGCGGCCCTACGCCTGAGCCTGTGCCGCGAACTGATTCCCCACGGCGGCGCCGTGATCGCAGCCTTCGACATGCCGGTGCGCGAGGGTGCCGAGAGCGACTACCTGGGAGCGGTCGACCGCTGGCATGACGCCATCGCCGCCGCCTGGCTCGACACCATCGGCCGGCACCTGCCCGATGGCGGCCGGGTGGCGCTGCTGGTCTGGGGCGACCCCTCGCTGTACGACAGCAGTTTGCGCATTGCCCAGCGGCTGGCCCTGCGGACCGAGCTGACCACCCAGGTGGTACCGGGCATCACGGCGTTACAGGCCCTGACGGCGGCGTACGCCATCGCGCTCAACGACATCAACGCGCCGGTGCTGATCACCACAGGACGGCGGCTGCGCGAGCATGGCTGGCCAGGAAGTGCCGATACCGTGGCGGTGATGCTGGACGGCCAGTGCGCCTTCCAGACCCTGGCTCCGGCGGGCCTGCACATCTGGTGGGGGGCGTACCTGGGCATGGCCAACCAGTTGTGCATCAGTGGCAACCTGGCCGAGGTCGGGCCGGTGATCGTGCGTGAGCGTGAGCGGGCGCGGGCACAACACGGCTGGATCATGGATACCTATCTGCTCAAGCGAACGAGCCCGGCTCGTACCTCCCATGCAAATTGAAACACCGCCCATCAACCGAGACACCCCCAAGCCCCAGGGCGAGCGCCGCGGGCTGGTGATGGTCCACACCGGCAAGGGCAAGGGCAAGAGCACGGCCGCCTTCGGGCTGGCGCTGCGCGCCCATGGCCGAGGCAAGAAAGTCAAGGTCTACCAGTTCATGAAGGTACCGTCGGCCCGTTTCGGCGAGCACCGCCTGTTCGAGTCCCTCGGCATCCCCATCGAGGGACTGGGCGATGGCTTCAGCTGGAAAAGCCGCGATCTTGATCACTCCGCCGAGCTGGCGCAGGCCGGCTGGGCCAAGGCCGAGGCGACCGTGCGGGCCGGCGAGCACTTCATGGTGGTGCTCGACGAAATCATGTACCCGCTGCGCTATGGCTGGATCGCGCTGGAGGCGGTGCTGGCCTGCCTGCGCGAACGGCCTGCGTCGGTGACGGTGGTGCTGACCGGCCGCAACGCACCGGCCGAGCTGATCGAGCTGGCCGACACGGTGACGGAGATGACGCTCATCAAGCACCATTTCAATGCCGGTGTGCCTGCGCAACGCGGCATCGAGGACTGAAGGCGCCGTCGTTTGCGCACACCCGCTCCTTGCTTTGATCTTTCACCCATTTCATCAACAGGCTCCTCATGAATCTCCAGAAAATCCCCGCCACCATCGTCACCGGTTTTCTGGGCAGTGGCAAAACCACGCTCTTGCGCAAGCTGCTCACCAACGCACATGGTCGCCGCATCGCGGTCATCGTCAATGAGTTCGGCGAGCTTGGCATCGATGGCGAGTTGCTGCGAGGCTGCGGCATCGGCTGCGATGAGAACGGCGAGGAGAACGGGCAGCTGTTCGAGCTGGCCAACGGGTGCCTGTGCTGCACGGTGCAAGAAGAATTCGCACCCGTGATGGAGCTGCTCGCAGCCCGTCGCGACCAGATCGACTGCCTCGTGATCGAGACCTCGGGCCTGGCACTGCCCAAGCCGCTGGTGCAGGCCTTCCAGTGGCCTGCGCTGCGCAACGCCTTCACCGTGGACGCGGTGATCACCGTGGTGGACGCGCCCGCGGTGGCCGCCGGTGATTTCGCGGACGACCCGGTGGCCGTGGATGCCCAGCGCCGCGCCGACGACAACCTCGACCACGACTCGCCACTGCACGAGCTGTTTGAAGACCAGCTGGCCACGGCCGATCTGGTCATCGTCCACAAGGTCGACGGGATGGACGCTGCGGCGCTCGAAGCAGTCGAAGCCACCGTCCGCGCCGAAGCGCCTGCTGGCGTGAAGCTGGTGCGCGCTTCGCATGGCGATGTGCCGTTGGACGTGCTGCTGGGCCTGCAGCGGGCGGTGGAAGATGTCATCGACGGGCGCAGGACCCACCACGACGACGAAGAAGACCATGACCACGACGCCTTTGACTCCGTGTCGGTGGCGCTGGCCGTGACCGACCGTGCCAGGCTGCTCGCGGCGCTGATGGCGTTGGTGCAGCGCCATGAGATTTACCGCGTCAAGGGCTTCGTCGCGCTGCCTGGAGCGGCCATGCGACTGGTGGTGCAAGGCGTTGGCCAGCGCTTTGACAGCTACTTCGACCGGGCCTGGCGCGTCGACGAGCCGCAGGCCACTCGCCTGGTGCTGATCGGCGACCACCTGGACGCCGCCGCCCTCGAGTCTGAGCTCCAGGCCGCGCTGGCCTGACCACCGAAACACGAAGCCGCATATGCACCTGCTCTCAACCCGCCCTGGCGGCCATGTGGAAGACGGTGGCCAGGGCGTTGTACGCGTGGCCCAGACGCCGGGCGACATCGTGGTGCTCACCGTTGCCGACACCACGCTGTCCCTGCTGGCAGAAGCGGTGGCGGCGCTGCCGCCAGACTTCCCGACCGTGCGCCTGGCCAATCTGATGTGGCTGCGGCAGCCCGCATCGACCGACATGTACGTCGACGACGTGCTGCGCCACGCCCGTGTCGTGGTGATCGACCACCTGGGCTCACCCGCCGACTGGGCCTATGTGGTGGAACAGGCGACGGCGCTGGCGCGCCAGCACGGCCAGTGGCTGGCCATGTTCTCCGGCGAGCAGCTGGAGGATCCCCAGTTGCTGTTGCGCAGCACAGCAGCAGTGGAGGACAGCCGCTTCCTGTGGCAATGCCTGCGCGAAGGCGGGCGCGACAACGCCCGGGCCTTTTTTGACCTGATCGCGCACCGGGCCCTGGGGCGGGGATCCTTGCCCGCAGCGCCCAAGCCCTTGCCGCCCGTGGTCCGCTACCAGCCGGCCCTGCCGCTGGCCTGGCTGGACGGCGCACCGGTGGCCCTGGTGCTGTTCTACCGGGCCCATGCGCAGACGGGCAACACGGCGGTGTTCGACGCCCTGATGACGGCCTTGCACGGCGAGGGCGTCAACTCCCTGGCCCTGGCGCTGGACTCGCTGAAGTCGCCCTCGTCACTGGCCGCCGTGCAGGCCCTGGCGGCCGAGCATGCGGTCGATGTCGTGCTCAACGCCACCAGCTTTGCAGTCGGTGCCATGGGCGACGACGGCGCGGACGGCGTAGACGCGCCGCTGCTCGCGGGCGACGCGCCAGTGCTGCAGCTCATCACCGCCGGCTGTGCGCGCGAGCAGTGGGAGGCCGATCCGCACGGCCTGCAGCCGCGCGACCTGGCGATGCAGGTGGTGCTCCCCGAGGTGGACGGCCGCATCGGCACCCGGGCCATCAGCTTCAAGGGCGTGGCCTGGCGCTGCGAGCGGTCCCAGGTGGACGTGGTGCGCTACCAGCCAGAGGCCGACCGGGTTGCCTTCGTGGCCGAACTGGCCCGCCGCTGGTGCGTCCTGCGCCGCAAGCCGGCGGCCGATCAGCGCCTGGCCCTGGTGCTGCCCAACTACCCCGGCGACGACGCCCGCCTGGCCAATGGCGTGGGCCTGGACACACCGGCCTCGGTGGTGGGCATCCTGGGCGCGCTGCAGGCCAGCGGCTACACCACGGGTGAGATACCCGCACACGGCGATGCCCTGATGGCCCGACTGGCCGAGGGCGTGACGCACAACCTGGACGCCAACGACTATCGCTGCGTCGGGCAAAGCCTTACCATGTCCGACTACCTGGCCGCCTTCGAAGCCCTGCCCGCCGGTCGGCAGGCCGAGGTCAACGCGCTGTGGGGACCGCCCGAGCAGGATCCGATGCTGCGAAGCGGCCGCTTCATGGTGCCGGGCCTGCGCGTCGGCCAGGTCTTCGTGGGCCTTCAGCCGGCCCGCGGGCGCGACCTGGACCTGGTCGCCACCTACCACGACGCCGACCTTGTGCCTGCGCACAACTACCTTGCGTTCTACTTCTGGTTGCGCCGCGTTTGGGGCGCCGACGCGCTGGTGCATGTGGGCACGCACGGCAACCTGGAGTGGCTGCCAGGCAAGAGCGTCGCGCTGGGCGCGGGCTGCTGGCCCGATGCGATCTTCGGGCCGCTGCCCCACCTGTACCCTTTCATCGTCAACGATCCGGGCGAAGGCAGCCAGGCCAAGCGGCGTACCCAGGCTGTGATCATCGACCACCTGATGCCGCCGTTGACGCGAGCCGAAACCTACGGGTCGCTGCAGGTATTGGAGCGGCAGATGGACGAGTACTACGAGGCTCTCTCGCTCGATCCCCGCCGTGCGACCCGCCTGCGCCTGGCCATCCTGGAACAGGTGATGCGCGACGGCCTGCACGCCGACCTGGGCCTCGAGGCGCCCGCCGACGAAGCCGGGCGCGAGCGACTGCTGCAGCGGCTGGACGCCTACCTGTGCGAGATCAAGGAATCGCAGATCCGCGACGGCCTGCACGTGTTCGGCCGGTCGCCCCAGGGGCGATCGCGCACCGACACCCTCCTGGCGCTGGCGCGGTTTCCGCGCGGCAAAGGCCAGGGGCAGGCCAGCCTGCTGCAGGCCCTGGCAGCCGACCTGCAGCTGGACGGATTCGACCCGCTCGACCCCGACTGGAACCAGACCTGGACCCAGCCGCGCCCACCGGTGCTGGCGGCCCTGGGCAACGAACCCTGGCGCCATGCGGGCCACACCCGCGAACGGCTGGAGCGACTGGCCCGCCGCCTGGTGGACGGCAGTGAACCGCTGGACCGCGCCAGGTGGCCGCTCACCGCGCAGGTGATGGACGAATTGCAGGAGCGCCTCGCCCCCCGGCTGGACGCCTGCGGCGAGCAGGAAATGACCCAGCTGCTGCGCGGCTTGCACGGCCGCTTCGTCCCGCCCGGACCGAGCGGCGCACCGTCGCGCGGACGGCCGGACGTGTTACCCACCGGCCGCAATTTCTACGCGATCGATACCCGCGCGGTGCCCACGCCCACCGCCTACGCCATGGGCGTGCTGGCGGCCGAGCAGCTGGTCGAGCGCCATCTGCAGGACCACGGCAATTTTCCGGCTGCCGTCGGGCTTTCGGTCTGGGGCACCAGCACCATGCGCACCGGCGGCGAGGACATCGCCCAGGCCATGGCGCTGCTGGGCGTGCGGCCCAAGTGGGCGCCGGGCAGCCAGCGCGTGGTGGACATCGAAGCGCTTCCGATGGCGATACGTGACCGCCCGCGGGTGGACGTGACCTTGCGCATCTCCGGTTCCTTTCGCGACGCCTTTCCAAACCTGATCGACCTGTTCGATACGGCGGTCAAGGCGGTGGCAGCGATCTCGCCGGAGGACGAACCCGACGACGTGAACCCGGTGCGCAGCCGCGTGCAGCGTGAGGCGGCCGAGGCGTGCGCCCGGGGGGCCTCCGAGGCGGCCTCGCAGAGGCAGGCCAGCTGGCGGGTGTTCGGGCCGCGGCCGGGGGGCTACGGCGCCGGCGTGCAGGAAGTCATCGACAGCGGGCGCTGGGAAGCGCCGGACGACATCGCCCAGGCCTACCTGCGCGCGGGCGCCTTCGCTTACGGACAGGACGAACACGGCGCGTCCGCGCGCGCCAGCTTCGAACGGCGTGTGGGCGGCTTCGATGTGGTGCTGCAGAACCAGGACAACCATGAACAGGACATCCTTGATTCAGCCGACTTCTACCAGTTCCAGGGCGGCATGGCTGCCGCGGTACAGCATCTCAGCGGCAAGGCAGCCGCCACGTACCACGGCGACTTCAGCACCCCCGGGTCGCCCCGCATCCGCAGCCTGAGCGAAGAACTGGCGCGGGTGGTGCGCGCCCGCGTGGTCAACCCCAAGTGGATCGCAGGCATGCAGCGCCACGGCTACAAGGGGGCGTCCGAGATGGCGGCCACCGTCGACTCCCTGTTCGGCTTTGATGCAACCACCGGCCTGGTAGGCGACCACCAGTACGCGCTGGTGGCCGATGCCTACGTGCACGACCCGATCAACCGCGCCTTTCTCGAACAACACAACCCGCAGGCCCTGCGCAGCATGGGTGAGCGCCTGCTTGAATCCATGCAGCGCGGCATGTGGCAGGAACCCGGCGAGCATCGGGCCCGCATCGAGCAGGCCCTGCTGGCACTGGAGCACCGCCTGGAAATGCAGGGCGAAGGACCCACGACATGACGACACCCGACGCACGAAACACATCCCACGAACTGCAGGACGCCCACGAGGTGGTGTACCCGTTTTCCGCGCTGATCGGTCACGCGGGGCTGCGGCAGGCGCTGCTGCTCGCGGCGGTGGACCCTGGCATCGGCGGTGTGCTGATCAGCGGGCCGCGCGGCACGGCGAAATCGACCGCGGCACGGGCACTGGCCGCCTTGTTGCCCGGAGCTCCCTTCGTGAGCCTGCCGCTCGCTGCCACCGTGGAGCAATTGGTGGGCACACTCAACCTGGAGAACGCGCTGCGCGACGGCCTCGTGCGCCTGGCGCCAGGTATGCTGGCCCGTGCCCACGGCGGTGTCCTTTATGTGGACGAGGTGAACCTGCTGCCCGACGCGCTAGTGGACGCACTGCTTGACGCGGCGGCAAGCGGCATCAACACGATCGAGCGTGACGGCGTTTCGCGCCAGCACGCGGGCAGTACGGGCCAATACGGCTTGACCTGCGA
>CAYVGD010000055.1:0-12289 GCA_964450095.1 uncultured Polaromonas sp. | reverse complement strand
TGGAAGTCGCCTCGGACGGCCTGTACCTCCACCGCCCGCACGCCATCCTCGATACCTTCCTGCTCTACGAGACAGAGGCCAGCATCAATGGCCTTTCAGCGCGCACGCTGCGGGCGCTCTACAACGCCCGCGGCATCATGGACAGCCGCTTCAGGCGCGACCCGGTCAACCGCGAGACCTTTCGCAAGATCCTGCAGCAGCCCGAAGGCATCACGCACGCCATGCGGCTGATGAACCAGACCTCGGTGCTGGGCCGCTACCTCTGGGTGTTCCGCAAGATCGTCGGGCAGATGCAGCACGACCTGTTCCACGTCTACACCGTGGACCAGCACATCCTGATGGTGCTGCGCAACGTGCGGCGCTTCTTCATGGCCGAGCATTCGCACGAGTACCCCACGTGCTCGCAGTTGGCCGCAGGCTGGGACAAGCCCTGGATTCTTTACGTCGCCGCGCTTTTTCACGACATCGCCAAGGGGCGTGGCGGCGACCACTCCGAGCTCGGCGGGCGCGAGGTGCGGCTGTTCTGCAGGCAGCACGGCATCGGCGCCGAGGACGCTGGATTGATCGAGTTCCTCGTGACCGAGCACCTGACCATGAGCCGGGTCGCGCAAAAGGAGGACCTGGGCGACCCCGAAGTGATCGCCCGGTTCGCGCAGCGCGTGGGCAGCGAGCGGCGACTGACAGCGCTTTACCTGCTCACGGTGGCCGACATCCGCGGCACCAGCCCCAAGGTATGGAACGCCTGGAAGGGCAAGCTGCTGGAGGACCTCTACCGCTACACGCTGCGTGTGCTCGGCGGGCGCGCCCCCGATGCCGATGCCGAGGTGGAAAGCCGCAAGCGCGAGGCGGTGTCGGTGCTGGCCCTGCACGCGCAGCGCCACGAATCACAGAAGGCGCTCTGGGACACCCTGGACGTGGGCTATTTCATGCGCCACGAAGCCGCGGACCTGGCCTGGCACGCGCGCCAACTCTCGCGCCACGTGGGACTTCCGCAGCCCATCGTGCGGGCCCGGCCTTCGTCCACGGGCGAAGGCCTGCAGGTGCTGGTCTACACGCCAGACCAGAGCGACCTGTTCGCACGCATCTGCGGTTTTTTCGACCAGACCGGCTTTTCCATCCTCGACGCCAAGATCCACACAGCCAACAACGGTTTTGCGCTCGACACCTTCCAGGTGGTGAGTCCCGACCTGGCCGAGCACTACCGCGAACTGGCCGCCATGATCGAGGTGGAACTGGCCCGCACCCTGGCGCAGGCGGGGCCGCTGCCCGAGCCCAGCAAGGGGCGGGTGTCCCGCCGGGTCAAGAGCTTTCCGATCGCACCGCGTGTGGACCTGCGGCCCGATGAAAAGGCCCAGCGCTGGCTGCTCAGCGTCTCGGCCAGTGACCGGGCCGGGCTGCTGTACTCGATCGCCCGGGTGCTGGCCCGCCACCGCATCAACCTGCAACTGGCCAAGGTGTCGACCCTGGGCGAACGGGTGGAGGACACCTTCCTGATCGACGGGCCGGAGCTGCAGCAGAGCAAGGCGCAGATCGCCATCGAGACCGAGTTGCTCGAAGCGCTGAAGGCCTGAATCCGGCGGGCAAGGATTCTCAAGCGGCCGGTATGGTCGACCACCGAGCCTGAGCGCATTGGCCCGCCGGCGCAGGGGACGTGTTCCATGCGGGCCCAGCAAAGCGAGCCGCAAGCCACGGCTCAGTCGTCGACCGGGTCCTGCAGCCCCGGAAACAGCACCTCCGTGAAGCCGAACCTGGAAAAGTCGCGCACCCGCATGGGGTAGAGCTTGCCGATCAGGTGATCGCATTCGTGCTGCACCACGCGGGCATGAAAACCTTCCACTGTGCGGTCGATGGGGTCGCCGTAAGGGTCCAGCCCCTGGTAGCGGATGCGCCTGTGGCGCGGCACCACACCGCGGAGCCCGGGCACGGACAGGCAGCCCTCCCAGCCTTCTTCCTCCTCGTCGCCCAGGGGCGTGATCACCGGATTGAGCAGCACCGTGACCGGCACCACAGGCGCTTCGGGGTAGCGCGGGTTGGGCTGGCCGCTGCCGAAGATCACCAGTTGCAGGTCCACCCCGATCTGCGGCGCCGCCAGACCCGCCCCCTGGGCGGCATGCATGGTGTCGAACAGGTCCTTGACGAGCAGGTGCAGCGCGTCGCTGTCCAGCATGTCTTGCGGAACGGGCTGCGCCACGCGCAGCAGGCGTGCATCGCCCATTTTCAGGATGTCACGCACCGCCACCGAGCAGCTCCATGAGTTGTGCTTCGTCGATGATGAGCACCCCCAGCTCCTGGGCCTTGGTCAGCTTGCTGCCGGCCTCGGCGCCAGCCACCAGGAAGTCCGTCTTTTTGCTGACCGAGCCGGCCACTTTGCCGCCGGCGGCCTCGACGCGGTCCTTGGCCTCGTCGCGGCTGAGCGTTGGAAGCGTTCCGGTGATCACCAGGGTCTTGCCCGAAAGCGGCAGCACCTCACGGGCCGCAGGCTCGCCTTCGGCCCACGACACACCCAGGGCGCGCAGCTGCTCGACCACCTCGCGGTTGTGTGGCTGCTCGAAGAAGGTGCGGATGCTTTGGGCCACCACGGGGCCCACATCGGCCACCTCCAGCAGCTGCTCTTCGCTGGCGTCCATCACGGCGTCCAGCTTGCCAAAGTGCCTGGCCAGTTCCTTGGCCGTGGCCTCGCCGACATGGCGGATGCCCAGGCCGAAGATGAAGCGTGCCAGCGTGGTCTGCTTGGAGCGCTCGATGCTCGAGACCAAGTTGTTGGCCGACTTCTCGCCCATGCGATCGAGCGTGGCAAGCGCCGAAAAGCCCAGGCGGTAGAGGTCGGCCAGGTTGCGCACCAGGTTGGCCTCGACCAGCTGCTCCACGAGCTTGTCGCCCAGGCCCTCGATCTCCACGGCGCGTCGGTGCGCGTAATGCAGCAGGGCCTGCTTGCGCTGCGCCGGACAGAAAATGCCACCCGAGCAGCGGTGGTCGGCCTCGCCCTCCTCTCGCACGGCCGCGGAGCCGCAAACCGGGCAGGTGGCAGGCATGGTGAACAGCGCGCCGTCGTGTGCGCGCTTGTCGGCCACCACGCTGACCACATCGGGGATCACGTCGCCGGCGCGGCGCACCACCACGGTGTCGCCCACCCGCACGTCTTTGCGGCGGGCCTCGTCCTCGTTGTGCAGGGTGGCGTTGGTCACGGTCACGCCGCCCACGAACACGGGTGCCAGCTTGGCCACCGGCGTGAGCTTGCCGGTGCGGCCCACTTGCACGTCGATGGCGAGCACCGTGGTGAGCTGTTCCTGCGCCGGGTACTTGTGTGCCACGGCCCAGCGCGGCTCGCGGGTGACGAAACCCAGCCGCTTCTGAAGCGCCAGGCTGTTGACCTTGTAGACCACGCCGTCGATGTCGAAGGGCAGCGCGTCGCGCGCCTGGCCCATTTCGCGGTGAAAGGCCACCAGTTCGGCCGCACCGGCGGCACGCCGGGTCTGGGGTGCCACCGGAAAACCCCAGTCGCGCAGCTGCATCAGCCAGCCGTGGTGCGTGTCGGGCACGGCCACACCCTCGGCCAGTTGCACCTGGCCCAGGCCGTAGGCAAAAAAGCTCAAGGGGCGCTGTGCGGCGATGCCGGGGTCGAGCTGCCGCACCGCGCCTGCGGCCGCGTTGCGTGGGTTGACGAAGGTCTTTTCATTTCTAGCGCCCTGCGCGATCTTCTCGCGCTGGCGCTCGTTCAGCGCCTCGAAATCATCGCGCCGCATGTACACCTCGCCGCGCACCTCGAGCACCGGTGGCGTGGCGCCCTGCAGCCGCAGGGGAACCTGCCGGATCGTGCGGATGTTCTGCGTCACGTCTTCGCCGACCTCGCCGTCCCCGCGCGTGGCGGCGCACACCAGCGCGCCCTGCTCGTAGCGCAGGTTGATGGCCAGACCGTCGAATTTGAGCTCAGCCACGTATTCCACCGGCGCTTCGCCCGCTGCCAGGCCCAGCTCACGACGGATGCGGGCATCGAACGCCTCGGCGCCAGTGGCCTCGGTATCGGTCTCGGTGCGGATGCTGAGCATGGGCACGGCATGGCGCACCGGCGCGAAATGCGCCAGCGCCGCACCGCCCACGCGCAGCGTCGGTGAATCGGGGCTGCACAGTGCCGGGTTCGCGGCTTCCAACGCCTGCAGTTCCTGGAACAGCTTGTCGTACTCGGCATCCGGAATCTGCGGCTCGTCCAGCACGTAGTACCTGTGGGCGTGGTGGTGCAGCTGCGCGCGCAGCCATTGCACGCGATCGGCCACGTCGGCCTCGGAAAACAGGTCGTCTTTCATGGGGTGGGGTGGCGCCGGGGCCTGTGGCATTGTGCGCGCGGCACCCTGCACAGGCCCCTGGTTATTCAGGAAAACAGCCGCCGGGCCAGGGGCGAACCCACCGACAGTTCGCGGGCATCGAGGGTGTCGCAGAGCTTTTGCAGGTCGGCGTGGATGGCCTCCATGGTGTCGGCCCGGATCAGCCCGCCCTGGTCATCGGTGATCACGCCCTCCATGGCCGAGGCCAGCGCAAGCGCCACCTCGCACATGCGTTCGAAGGGCTTTTCCTCGCGGCCGACCTGCGGCACGTCCAGCGACAGGGTGAACTCGCGCAGCGCGGTCTGCTCGGGTGCCTCGGCCAGCGCAGCCTGGGTGTCGAAGGTCAGCACCAGCACCGGCGGCAGCCCTTCCTGCGATGCTGGCAGCACCATGCGCCCCGGAATGACGCCGGCCACGAAGCCCAGCCGGGCGGCATGCTGGTGCACGTAGCCGGGGCTCCAGGCCACGCCACGCGCGCGCAGCACGAAGCTCAGCTGCGCGTCGTGGCTGCCTGCGAACTGGTCCAGCTCCTTGGCGCGAGCGACCTCGTCCAGCATCTCGGGGAACTCGGGTTCGCCGCCGATGGCATCGGCAAAGGCGCGTGCCTTGGTGACGAATTCGGAGTACTCGATCTGGTTGAGCGCGCCCATGCGGTTGGCCAGCTGCACCCCGGCCTGGAACCCGCTGTAGCGCCTGCCGGGTTGCGGCGGCTCCCACTGGCCGCCATCGACCGTGAGGCCCTCCACGGCAAAAGGTTTGCTGCCTGCGCGCCGGGTGGCGGGCAGCGCGGCCATGGCCGCATCGCCCGACACCAGGCCCTCGACAGCGATCGGGGCGATGACGTCGATGAGCGCATCCAGCCCTGCCTCGCGCCGCAGCGTGGGCAGCGACTGAAACGCGGGCTCGGCGGCTCCTTCGGCCCGGGGCTGGTCGGCAACTCCCGGCTCCAGGGCATCGCCCGTGAGCGTGGGCTCGACCTTCTCGCCGCTGTCGCGGGCCTCGGGCTCGGCCCGGCGCGGCTGGCTCTTGCGGGACGTCCAGGCGCCGTGGGCCACCACGGCGGCCAGGACCACCGCGCCGGCCACCGCCAGGCCGACCTGAAGCTGGCTCATGCTGCTCATGCGGCCACCGTTTCTGCCAGCCCCAGGGCGGACTCCATGTCCACGGCAACGATGCGGGAAACACCCTGCTCCTGCATGGTCACGCCAATGAGTTGCTCGGCCATTTCCATGGCGATCTTGTTGTGGCTGATGAAGAGGAACTGCGTGCCGCGGCTCATGCTGGTGACCAGCTTGGCGTAGCGCTCGGTGTTGGCGTCATCCAGCGGCGCGTCCACCTCGTCGAGCAGGCAGAACGGCGCCGGGTTGAGCTGGAAGATGGCGAACACCAGCGCGATCGCGGTGAGCGCTTTCTCCCCGCCCGAGAGCAGGTGGATGGTCTGGTTCTTCTTGCCCGGCGGCTGGGCCATGACCTGAACGCCGGCATCGAGGATTTCGTCGCCGGTCATGATGAGCTTGGCCTGGCCGCCGCCGAAGAGCTCGGGGAACATCTGGCTGAAATGGGTGTTGACCGTCTCGAAGGTGCTGGAGAGCAACTCGCGGGTTTCCATGTCGATCTTGCGGATCGCATCTTCCAGCGTGGACATGGCGTCTTGCAGGTCGGCGGACTGCGAATCCAGGAAGCCCTTGCGCTCCCGGGCCGAGACCAGCTCATCCAGGGCGGCCAGGTTCACCGCGCCGAGCGACTGGATCTCGCGGTGCAGCCGGTCGATCTCGGACTGCAGGCCCGCAAGACGGACATTACCTTCGGTGATCGAGGCCTCGACCTGGGCCAGGTCGGCCTGCGCATCGGCCAGCAGCTGTTCGTACTGTTCCAGTCCCAGGCGCGAGGCCTGTTCCTTGAGCTGCAACTCGGTGATGCGCTGGCGAAGCGGATCCATCTCGCGCTCGAGCGACAGCCTGCGCTCGTCGCTGGCGCGCAGCTTGGCCGTCAGGTCGTCGTACTGGCTGCGCTTGGCGCCCAATTCAGCCTCGCGCTCCATCTTGAGCGACAGCGCATCTTGCAGGCCGGCCTGCGCCGCCGCATCCGACAGGCGGGCCAACTCGGCCTGGGCACGCGCTTCCTCGTCGACCAGCGATGTGGCCTGCTGCTCGGCCATGGCCAGGCTGCGGGACAGCTCCTCACGGCGTGACGCGAGGCTGCGCTGGGCGAACTGGGCCTCCTGGGCCTGGCGTTCCAGCGCACGCAGCTGCTCGCGGGACTCGGCCAGCACGCGCTCGGCTTCGATGACGCGGTCTTCCAGCTGGGCCTGGCGCTCCTGGCTGTCGGCCAGTTGCATGTCGAGTTCCTCGAAGCGGGCCTCGGCGGTCACGCGCCGCTCCTGCAGCTCTTCGAGCTGCGCGTCGATTTCCTGCAGGTCGGCCTGGATCTGCTCGCTGCGGGCGCGGGTCTGGGCGGCCAGTTGCTCCAGGCGCAGCACCTCCACCTGCATCTGGTGCACCCGAGCCTGTCCCTCGGCGGCTTCCCGGCGGCTGGCAGCCAGGCGCTGGGCCGCATCGGCGTAGGCGCTTTCTGCCCGCACCAGGGCGCTGCGGGCGTCGTCTACCAGCAGGGCCTGGGCGCGCAGCTGCTTTTCCAGGTTCTCGATCTCCTGGGCCCGCGCCAGCAGGCCCGACTGCTCGGAGTCCTGCGCATAAAACGTGACGCTGTGTCGGCCCACGGCGTGGCCGGCCGGGGTGAAAAGGGTTTCCCCGGGCTGCAGCTTGTCACGCTGCGCCAGGGCTTCGTCCAAGCTGGTCGCGGCATAGGCGCCATGCAGCCAGTCAGCCAAAAGGGCCGCCTGCCCCGCCTCAGCCGGGCGCAGGCGCTCGGCCAGGGGAGTCAGCGCCGGATTGCGTGCTGGCACCGCGCCCGCCACGGGCGTGCTGTAGAAGGCCAGCTTGGCGGGGGGAACGTCTCGGCCGTCACTGCCGGCAAAGCCGCGGACCAGTTCCAGGCGGCTGACCTCCAGCGCGCCCAGGCGTTCGCGCAGCGCGGCCTCCAGCGCATTTTCCCAGCCTGCGTCCACATGCAGCCGACTCCAGAGGCCCTGCAGACTGTCCAGCCCGTGCTTGGCCAGCCAGGGCTTGAGCTTGCCATCGGTCTTGACCTTTTCCTGCAGTGTGCGCAGCGCCTCGAGCCGGGCAGAAAGGTCGGCCTGGCGGGCGGACTCGGCATTGAGCGACTGCTGGCCACTGCGCCGGGACTCGTCGAGCCGGGGCACGCTTTCGGTGAGTTCGTCAAGGCGCGCATCGGCCAGCTCCTGGGCCTGCTGGAGGCCGGCGAGCTCTTCCTGCAGGGCGGCCAGGCGCGCCTCGTCGGGAGCGCCCAGCGACTGGCGGTCGGCCACCAGGCGTTCGCGGCGCAGGCCGAGGTTGCGGGACTGCTCTTCCACGCTGCGCTGCTCGGCGGCCAGCACCTGGATCTGCTGCTGCACCTGCACCACGCCCGTGCGCTGTGCGCCAGCCTGGGCCTGCGCGGCGCGCTGCGACTCTTCCAGCGCAGGCAGCTGGGCAGCACGGTCTTCCACCTGAGCGGCGAGCAACTCACCCTGCTCTTCGGCCTCCAGGGCCCGCCCGGCCAGGGACTCCAGCTCGGCGCCGGCATCTTCCTTGCGGGTGGCCCACTGCGCCGCCTGCTCGCGCAGCTGCGCGAGCCGCTGCTCGACGCGCTGGCGGCCTTCAACCACGTAGCGGATCTCGGCCTCCAGGCGCCCGACCTCGGCACTGGCCTCGTAAAGCCTGCCCTGGGCCTGGTTGACCTGGTCGCCTGCCGCGTAGTGGGCCTGGCGCACGGTCTCGAGGTCGGCTTCCACGTGGCGCAGATCGGCCATCCGGCTTTCCAGGTCGTTGACGGCCTTTTCGGTGTCGGCCTTGAGCTTGGTCTGGTCCGACTGGCTCTCCGCCCGCTTGAGGTACCACAGCTGATGCTGCTTGAGGGAGGCGTCGGCTTGAAGCGCCTTGTAGCGGGCGGCGACTTCGGCCTGCTTTTCCAGCTTGTCGAGGTTGGCGTTGAGCTCGCGCAGGATGTCCTCCACCCGGGTGAGGTTCTCCTGGGTGTCCGACAGCCGGTGGGCCGTCTCGCGGCGGCGCTCCTTGTACTTGGACACGCCGGCCGCCTCCTCCAAAAAGAGGCGCAGCTCTTCCGGCTTGGACTCGATGATGCGGCTGATCGTGCCCTGCCCAATGATGGCGTAGGCCCTGGGCCCCAGGCCGGTGCCCAGGAACACATCCTGCACGTCTCGGCGGCGCACCGGCTGGTTGTTGATGTAGTAGCTGGACGTTCCGTCGCGGGTGAGCACCCGCTTGACCGCGATTTCCGCGAACTGGCCCCACTGGCCGCCGGCTCGGTGGTCGGTGTTGTCGAACACCAGCTCGACGCTGGACCGGCTCGCCGGCTTGCGGGAGGTGGTGCCATTGAAGATCACGTCCTGCATGGATTCGCCGCGCAGTTCGCTGGCTCGGCTTTCGCCCAACACCCAGCGCACCGCGTCCATGATGTTGGACTTGCCGCAGCCATTGGGGCCGACCACGCCCACCAGCTGGCCGGGAAGCATGAAGTTGGTCGGCTCGGCAAAGGATTTGAAGCCGGAGAGCTTGATGGAATTGAGGCGCACGGCAGACCTGCGAAAAGCGCGGGAAGCCACGCACGGACTTCCCAGGCGAACACAACAAGGGGCTTGCCCGGGCTGCGGTCCAGGCCGCGGCTGAGCAACAACGGCTGGAATTATGGCCCGGACCCAGCGCCGCGCGGCCCCGGGTGAGCACCGCCCTGGCACGGCGCCGCGGCGGCTCGGGCTTGAGACCCCTCCAGGGGCACTGACACACCGCTCGGCGCATCGCGAGGCCCATGGCGCGCATGGGCTGCAACGATCCCACGGATAATCCAAAGGTATTCAAGCCGGGCGATGCCCCCGCTTTCATTTGCTGACACCTTCTCCAACTCCTTGCCGCCCATGCAGATCGACCACCACGCTGTCCTGAACGCGATTTCCCGCGCCATCATCCTGTGCGACGCCGACCCTGAAGAGGCCAAGGAAAACCTCTACGCATTGGGCGACTACCTCAAGGACTATTTTTCGGCCACTGTGCGAAAGCTCACTCCGGCCACCGACCAGGATCTGCAGAAGGTGGAGGCGAGCCTGCAGGCGCTCAACCTGTGCATCCAGGGCAAGCGCGGCGGTTGAGGCGCAGCACTCAGGTTGGCGCGGGCCGTTCCAACGGCCCCGACCCTGTGCCCGAGAGCAGGTGCAGGAGGCTGGCCTGCAGCACAGACGGCCGAACCGGTTTGTGAAGCAGTTCCACCCGCTGGGCTGCAGCGGCGTTTTCCAGGGCACTGGAGACATCGCCAGTCATCAGCAGGGCTGGAAGCGTCCGGCCCGTGGGGCCTGAAGTTGAGCGCAAGGCACCGATCAGCGCCAGCCCATCGGGCTCGCCGTCGCCCAGGTGGAAATCGGAAATGATGAGGTCGAACCGAACCGCCTTCGCCAGCTCACAGGCCTCGGCCAGTGACCGGGCCGCGTGAACCCGGCAATCCCAGGCGCTGAGCGTGCTGGACATGCTGCTGAGCACCAGGTCCACGTTGTCCACCACCAGCACTTCCAGGCCGGTCAACTTGCCCGGACCGGGATCTGCGGGTGCAGAGGCCGGGCCGGGCGGCTGCTCCAGCGGCAATGCGATACCGAAACAAGAGCCTCGCTGGGGCTGTGAACGCACAAACAGAGGATGGCCCAGCAGGTCGGCATAACGCTTGACGATGGACAGACCCAGTCCCAGGCCGTCAGCGCTGCGGCTTCCGCCCTCCAGTCGCACGAATTCCTGGAAGATGGCCTCGAGCTTGCCGGGCTCGATGCCCATGCCCGTGTCGTGAACCGCCACGCGCACCTGCCTGTCATGAACTTCGAGTGTTAGGTCCACCCTGCCCTGCCGGGTGTACTTGATGGCATTCGACAGCAGGTTGGCCAGCACGCCATGCAACAGCACGGCGTCCGAGCGCACCCACAGCGGCGTGGTCGGCACCGAAAGCGCCAGCCCCTTGTGACGGGCCAGGCTCTCGAACTCGGCTTCCAGGCGCTGAAGCACCTGCGCCAATGCCAGTGGAGCACTCACGGGCTTGACCAAGCCCGACTCCAACCGGGTCAGGTCCATGAGTGTGGTCAGCGATGCGCTGAGCGACTGGCTGAGTTCATGAAGGTCGCCCAGGGCCCGGTCCATGGCGCCAGGCGATGAATCGATCAGCGCCCGCTCGCACAAAAGGCCGATGGCGTGGGCCGGCTGGCGCAGGTCGTGGCTGACGGTGGCCAGCAGGCGGCTGCGCTCGCTCACCAGCGCAGAACACTGGGCGTTCTTGGCCTGCAGGGTCTGCGCAAGCTGGCGATGGTGCGCGGCCAACATGAGCGCATGCACATTGGAGCGGCGCATCACATACGCCTGGTAGACGTAGATGCACAGCACGCCCAGCACCAACGTGGCAGCAAGCCTCGCGTAGGAATGGTCCGCATGCCAGCTGGCCCAGGCAAAGCCCAGGTGGGTGGGCACTGCATAGACCAGGACCGCCGCCCAGCGGCCGGCGATGTTGAACGACATGGCGGCCGTGATGACCATTACCACCATCGTGAGGATGGACTGCTCCAGGGGCGTGAGCGCCGGATGAATGAACAGTGCCAGCGCCAGCATGAGCGCGCCATCGAAGCCATGGAGCATCACGACGGCTCGGTTCCAGCGCCTGAGGTCAGCCGCATCCAGTGCACCGCTGCGCATCCGGTTCAGTCCCGCCACGCCCACGGCAAAGCGCACGCACTGATAAGCCACATTGCAAGCCACCCAATACAGCGCAATCGTGCCCAGGGCCTGCTCTGGTGCGGCGACGTACAGAAAGACCGCGATCAAGGCGCACACAGGGCTGCTGGCCACGTTGTCGCGAAACAGGGTGCGCAGGTGTTCGGTCTGCACCTCGGGCGGGCCTGCATCGCTCATGCGAAAGCACAGCGTGCGCCACACCATGCCGAGCTGGGCGCTGCTTTGCAGGCTGAGGAAGACATTGACGAAGGTCAGCAGCGGACGGACCACTGTGCCAAGCCAGCGGGTCCACACCGGTCGAAAGTCAGCCAGGTTCATGCGGCCCCAGCTGGCAGGGGTTGCAGTTGGTCCTCCAGCGCGTTGCGCAGCACCGCCGGCCGCACGGGCTTGTGCAGCAAGGCCACGTTGCATCGCCGGGCCTCGCGCTCCAACTGGCTGGAGACGTCGCCGGTCATCAGCAGCGCAGGAAGCTCACCGTCCGACTGGGTCCGGAGCCGACGAAGCTCACGCACCAGCGCCAGCCCATCAGGCTCGCCCTCGCCCAGGTGAAAGTCGGTGAACACTGCATCGAAGACGTGGCTGGTGGCCAAGGCCAGGGCCTGGTCGAGGTTAGCGGCCGAATGGACTACGCATCCCCAGGCTGAGAGCGTGCGCGCCATGCTGGCGCGCACCAGTTCAATGTTGTCCACCACCAGCACCTTCAGGCCCTTGAGTTGCAGTTCGCCCGCCGCAGACCGGCCAGCGGTCGGGGAGACTGCGTCTGCGCGCTCCGGGCGCACCAGGGGCAGCACCACCGAAAAGCAAGAGCCCTGGCCTGGCGACGAAGCCACCGACAGCGGATGCTTGAGCAAGCCCGCGTAGCGCCTCACGATGGACAGCCCCAAGCCGAGGCCTTCGCAGCCCGATTCGTCGTTGTCGAGCCTGAAAAATTCCCGAAAGATGGTGTCAAGCTTGTCGCGGTGAATGCCCAGGCCGGTGTCGCGCACCGACAGGGTCAGGATGCCTTCCCCCAGGCCCAGCTCCAAAGTCACGCCGCCCTGCCGCGTGTACTTGATGGCGTTGGCCAGCAGGTGCGACAAGATGGCATGCAGCATGACGGGATCGGAGCGCCCCCACAGCCGGGTGTGCGGTATT
>CAYVGD010000054.1:0-12307 GCA_964450095.1 uncultured Polaromonas sp. | reverse complement strand
GCGCGTGCTCACCGGCACGCACAGGTCCATCACCTCCTGGCCCAGGGCGTCGAGCCGCGGCATGAAGTAGGTGCTGGAGTACGCCGGGCTGTTGAAGCGCACCGCCGTGCCGCAGGCCAGGCCCGCGTCGGCCTCGCCCAGGCGCAAGCTTCGCTTGGGTGCCATCACGTTCACGGGGGAGTCTGCGGCCCACCGCAGTTCCATGCCCGCGTCGCGCCATTCGACGCGCACCAGTTCGCGCCGCTGCTGCATCAGCTCCAGCGCCTGGCTGCGTGCGGACTGCGCGCGTTCGGGCTGCAGGCCCTGCAGCGCCCGCAGGTTGCGCGACAGGCCGTTGCGCACCAGGCTGACCAGGTCGGCGTTGTCGGCCTCCAGCCGGCTCTGCACGGCGCTGCTTTCGTAGCCGTCGGCCAGCCACACCAGCAGCGCCAGCAGGCTGGCCACCAGCGCCATGAGCAGGACCCAGAGCAGCCACCGGCTGGGCACGCGCTGGCCGATGCGGCGGGCCAGCCGCCGCAGCGCCGGCAGTCGCACCCGGCGCCTGATGCGCGCCCTCCACCGCTGCCATGCCGGCCTCGGCTGCACCTGCGACGGGCTTGCTGCGTTCATGGCAGCGCCCTGTGCGACAGCGCCGGCAACTGCCCGCGCAGCTCGGCCAGCTGGGCCGCATCCAGTTCGGCCAGCACCAGGCCGGGGCCCTGGCCGGCGTCGGCCAGCACCCGCCCCCAGGGGTCGACCAGCAGACTGTGGCCCCAGGTGCGGCGGCCGCTGTCGTGCACGCCGCCCTGCGCCGCCGCAGCCACGAAGGCCAGGTTCTCGATGGCCCGCGCGCGCAGCAGCACCTCCCAGTGCGCCTGGCCCGTGGTGTGGGTGAAGGCGCTGGGCGCCAGCAGCAGGTCGGCGCCCAGCTGGCGGTACAGCTCGGGAAAACGCAGGTCGTAGCACACGCTCAGGCCCACGCGCCAGCGGTGGCCGTCGCGCGAAGGCAGCTCAAAGCACACGGGCGCCCCACCTGGCTCCAGCGTGCGCGCCTCGTCGTAGCTTTCGCCGCCGCGGGCGAAGCGGAACAGGTGCATCTTGTCGTAGCGCGCGGCCTGCCGGCCGTCGGGGCCGAACACCAGCAGGCTGTTGCGCACCCGCCCCGGCTGTCCGCAGCGCAGGGGAAGCGTGCCGCCGGCCACCCACAGCCCCAGCCGCCGGGCGGCCTGCGCCAGCGTGTCCTGGATGGGGCCTTCGCCCTCGTCCTCGGCGATGGCGAGCTTGTCGTGGTCCTGCTGTCCCAGCAGGCAGAAATACTCGGGCAGCAGCGCCAGCTCGGCCCCCTGCCGCGCAGCCTGCTCCAGCGCCTGCACCGCTGTTGCGAGGTTGGCCGCCAACTGCGCCCCCGACACCATCTGGATGGCAGCCACCTTCATGGCTGGGCTTCCTTGCGGCCCTCGGCCCGGTTGCGGGCCACGCGCTGGATCTGCGGGTCGCCCCAGGTGCCGGTGACCAGGAATTCCTGTGTGCTGGCCTGGTTCAGCGGCTGGCGCAGCAGCCACTGCGCCACGAAGGTGCTCAGCGCCATCGCCGGGTTCACCGCGGCCGCCAGCAGCGAGGCCGTGCCGGCGTTGATCTCGGGGACCACCACCACGCGCAGGTCCTGGGTTTCGCGCGCGATGTCGGCCGAGCCTTCCATCAGCACGGCCGCGTTCACGCCCTTCATGCGCAGGTCGCCGGTGGAGGCCACGCCCTCGCGGACGGCCACGTCGCCGCGGATCCAGTCGAAGGCAAAGCCTTCGGAGAACACGTCGCGAAAGTCCAGCGCCAGGCGGCGCGGCAGCGCCTGCAGGCTGAGCACGCCCAGCAGCTTGGCCGCGCCCGGCTCGGCACGCAGGAACTGCCCGGACTCGATGTCGACCTGCATCCGGCCGTCCAGGCTCGGCAGGTGCAGCGCCAGCGGCGAGCCCTGCCAGCCGATCTGGCCCTCCAGCCGGCCGCGGCCGCGCCGGATTGCGCCTTCCAGGCCCAGGCGCTTGAGCAGCTCGCCCGAGTCGGCCACGTCCAGCCGGAAGTCCAGCTGCGTGCTGCGCCGCACCGCAGCGCCCCGCAAAGGCGCGGCTGCGGGCAGCGGCGTCCAGCCGCCGGTGGCGTTGAGTGTGGCCTCGGGCACGCTCAGCCTGAGCTTGTTGAGCCGCCATTCCCGCGGCGCGTCGCGCCCGGCCAGCGGCCGGTTGACGGCCTCGACCTCCAGCCGGCCGAGTTTCTTGCCGCGCAGCTCCAGCTCGTCCACCACGATGTCCAGCGCCGGGATGCTGGCCGGCTGCGTGTCCAGCAGGGCCTCGACCTCCTGCCCGCCGCTGGCGCCCAGGCTCAGGCGGGACAGCCGCGCAAAGAGGCGCCCTCCTTGCCCGTCGGCCGGTGCGCGGTACTGCACTTCGCCGCTGAGCTCGTTGGCGCTGAGCTGGGCGCGCCAGAGCTCGCCCTCCCGCCGGCCCTGCAGGCTCAGTTGCTGCAAGGTGTGGCCCTGCACGCTGAGCTGGCCCGTGCGCAGGTTGAGCACCGTGGGCAGGTAAGCCCCGCTGCTGCCGACAGCGGCGGGCTCCTCGCCCTGGGCGCTGCGCCACAGCGGCGCCCAGGCGTCCAGGTCCAGCCGGGGCACCTGCACCTGGGCCCGCACTTCCCGGTCCGAGGGCTCGGCGGGCCGGTCCACGCCCAGGCTGATCTGGCCGCCCAGCACGCGGGTCGTGCTGTCGCCGATGTCGCGCACATAGGCCAGCGCCAGCGGCTGGGCCAGGCCCGGGCCCGGACCCACGGTGACGGCCAGCCGGTCGCGCGGGCGGCGGCCCGGCGCCAGCGATTCGCGCAACAGGGTCTTCTCAATGCGCAGCGGCAGCGCCCCTGCCGCGGCCTTGCCCAGCGGCTCGGGCAGGGCCAGTGCCATGCCGCTCAGATTGCTGGCCACGGTCAGCTCCAGCAGGCCCTGCCTGAAGCCAAGCGTTGCGCCGTAGGTGGCGCTGCCGGAGGCCTGGCGCCACAGCGGGGCCAGGGCCGACAGTTCGCGCCACTGCCGCAGGCCCTCGCTGCTGGCAACGCCTTGCACGCGCAGCTGCACTTCGGGCTCGTCGGGGCGGCGGCCGGCGCGCATGCCGCCTTCCAGGCGCGCGTCGCCGCCCAGCAGGCGGGCCTGCACGTTGTTCAGCGCAAAGCCCGTTTCGCTGAAGCCCACGCTGCCGCGTGCGCGCGACAGCGGCGGTGCCTCCGGCGCGAACTGCAGGTCGTTGCCTTGCAGGGCCACACTGCCCTGCACCTTCGATTGCGCCAGCTGCTGTAGGGGCAGCTGCATCTTGAGCTGCACCTCGGCCGCGCCGGTGGCGGTGGTGCGCGACAGCGCCTGGCGCGTCAGGCCCGCCAGAGGGGACTGGTTGACCAGCGCCAGTGCCTGCGCCAGCGGCCCCTTGAGGTCGCCCGAGACTTCCACCACCGGTTGCTGCAGCAGGTCGGCGATGCGGGCCTCGGTGCGCGAAACCGCCAGGCCCGGATGGCCGGCCACCCGGGCTTGCGCGCGCTTGATGCTCAGGGATGCGCGCTGCAAGAGCAGCTCCGCATCCAGCTGCACCAGCGCCGGCCACGGCTTGGCCGCGGGGTCGCCCAGGGAGGGCGGCGCATAGGCGTAGCCGGCATTGCGCAGCCGTGCGCTGACCTGGAAGTCCCCGTCGCCCGGCTTGCGGTAGGGGAAGCCGGCCACCGGGCCCTTGACCTTGAAGCGCACGTCTTGCAGCTCGCCCTGCGTGATCGACTGGCGCAGGTACTCGCGCGTCTCGGGCAGCTGTTGCGGCAGGTAGCGCCACACGCGCGCGGCGTCGGCCCGCTCGAGTTCGCCGCTCAGGTCCAGGTGGCCCAGGGCCGGGCCGCCCGCTGCCTGCTTCCAGCTGCCTTGCAGCCGACCCTGGCCGTCTCGCCCCTGGAACTGCACCTGGCGCAGCTCCAGCTCGGTGCCGCGCGCCTGGCGCACGAGGCGCAGCTCGCCGCTGAGCTTGTCCAGCGGCAGCCGCGGCTCGGTGAAGTGCCCTGGAAATTCAAGCCAGCCGTCCTGCAGCGCAAAGCGTGCCTCGGCCTTGTCCTTGCCCGCTTCGCGCTGAAACTGGAAGTCGAGGGCCACACCTGCGAGGCCAGGCTCGGCCGGGCCGCCCGCGGCCAGTGCCAGCGCGCTGACGCGGCCGCGCAGCTGCGCCTGAGTAGGCGCCTCGGGCGCGCCCTGCCAGTTGCCTTCGACGTGTTCGATCAGCCCTTGCGGCGCGCGTGTCGCCAGCTGGGCGCGCCAGGCGGCATCGAGCGGCAGGCGCTGCAGGATGCGCGAGACAGCCGCCAGGTCCAGCTTGTCGGCCTGCAGCTTGCCGCGCGTGATGCGGCCCTGCGCATCCAGGCCGGCGCTGAGCGAGAGGTTGCCGCCCGGCCAGCGCAGGCCGTCTTCGGTTTCGAAGCCCAGCGACTGGGTCTGCAGGTCCAGGCCCTGGCCGCCGGCGTCGTGCCAGGACAGGCGCCCGGCGAGCGAGCGCAGGGCCAGGGGCTCGAGCTGCGCGGCCAGCCGCACGCGGGCATCGTTCAGGGTGAGGTCGGCGGTCGCGCCCGCAATGCGCCCGGGCGCCACGTCGATCCAGGCGCGCAGCGCCCCGCGGCCTTGTTCCAGGCCCACGCCGGCCAGGCGCGCGTAGGCGGCCAGGGGGGCCAGGTCGATGCGGCTGAACTGCCCGTAGAGCTGTCCGGACCACTGCCGCCAGTCGCTGGGTGAGCGGGCCAGCAGCGGCTGCTTGAAATCGCCGCGCAGGCTGAAGCGCTCGCCCCACTCTTGCGGTGGCGTGGCGTCGATGCGCAGCTTGTGTCTCTGGCCGGGGTTGCGCAGCACCGCGTCCACATCGGTGAGCACCAGCGACAGGCCCTCGACCTCGTCGTGCCAGCGCAGCGTGCCGCCCAGCAGCGCCCATTCCCTTTGAGTGAGCAGCCAGTCGGCCAGGGGCTGTTCGCCGCGTTTGTTTTCGGGTGAGATCGGGATGCCGGCCAGCCAGAGCCGGCCGTCGGGCGTGCGCCGCACGTCCAGTTCGGCGCCGCGCAGCACCAGCTGTTCCAGGCCCAGGGTCAGGAGCGACTGCGGCGAGACCGAGATCCACACCTGCGGCAGCACCAGCGCAGGCCGGCCCTGGGCGTCGAGCAGCCGGACCTGCTTGAGCTCCACCGATGGGAAGACGCCCGTGGAATGCGCGTCCAGGTCGCCGATCTGCACCTTCAGGCCCGTGGCCCGCGTGGCCAGGGCTTCGAGCTGCGGGCGGAATTCGCCGATACGCGGCACAATCCAGCCGTGGAGCAGAGCCCAGCCTAGAGCGAGCAAGAGCCAGCCGGACAACAACAGCACCAGCAGCCCTTTGGCTGCGGTGGCCATCAAAGGCAGGTATTGGCGCGAGGAGGAGGAAGCCGGCAGCATGGCGTGCTGGCAATTATGACGGCCGAGGCCGTCTGGTGCGCCTGCGTCCGACCTAGCAGCCCTCACGCCCCATGACCTCGCCGCTCGCCTCGCTTTCAGATCCCGCAGAACCTCACACAAGCACCGCGCCCGTCCCCTGGGCCGAGCATTCGCGCTACGTGCAGCGCATCCGGCGGCGTTACGGCGACCAGCTGTCGCTGCTGCCTGAAGGTGCGCCGGACCGTGAGCGCATGGCCCAGGCCTGTGCCCGGCTCAAGGCCCAGGGCCATGCCACCGGCGTTGCGCTGCGCATCCTGAGGCAGCTGGTGATGGAGCGCCTGGTGGTGCTGGACTGCCAGGACCAGGCGCCGCTGTCGGTGGTCACGCAGGCCATGACGGATCTGGCCGAGTTTGCGCTCGACGAAGCCATGCGCGAGGCCCGCGCCGAACTCGACGTCCGCCATGGCGCGCCCCTGCTGCCGGCCGAGGCCGGCCAGGCGCCGCAGCCGGCGCGCATGTGGGTGGTGGGCATGGGCAAGCTGGGCGCGCGCGAGCTCAACGTCTCCAGCGACATCGACCTGATCTACATCTACGACCAGGACGGCCAGACCGCCGGCCGGCCCGATGGTGGCGGCGTGATCTCCAACCACGAATACTTCTCGCGCCAGGTCAAGGCGGTGTATGGGCTCATTGGCGACGTCACCGAGCACGGCTTCGTTTTCCGCGTCGACCTGGCCCTGCGGCCCAACGGCAACTCGGGCCCGCCCGCGGTGTCATTGAGCGCGCTGGAGGACTACCTCCAGGTGCAGGGCCGCGAATGGGAGCGCTTTGCCTGGCTCAAGAGCCGGGTGGTGGCCCCGCGCGATGCGGTCAAGGACGGGTCGGCCCAGGCGCTGCGCCAGCTGGTGCTGCCCTTCGTGTTCCGGCGCTACCTGGACTACAACGTGTTCGAGTCGCTGCGCTCGCTGCATCGCCAGATCCGCGAGCAGGCCGCGCGCCGCGCCTCCGGCCACCCGGAGCGGGCCAACGACGTCAAGCTCTCGCGCGGCGGCATCCGGGAGATCGAATTCACCGTGCAGCTGCTGCAGGTGGTGCGGGGCGGCCAGTTCCCTGAACTGCGCACCCGGCCCACGGTGGATGCGCTGGCGCGCGTGGCCGCCGCCGGCCTCATGCCGCAGGCCACGGCCGATGCGCTGGCCCAGGCCTACCTGTTCCTTCGGCGTGTGGAGCACCGCATCCAGTACCTGGACGACCAGCAGACGCACATGCTGCCCACGCAGGACGCGGATTTGTCCTGGATCTCCGCCACGCTGGGCTTTGCCCATTCCGGCGCCTTTCTCGCGGAGCTGGACATGCACCGCGAGCTGGTGGCTGGTGAATTCGACAAGCTGCTGGGCGGCGCCACCGACTGCGTGGGCTGCGACAAGCTGGGCCAGGGCGCGCCACAGGAAATCGAGGAGCTGCTCGCGCAGCAAGGCGGCGAGTGGCCAGCACGGTTCCGCGAGCGCGTGGCCGCCTGGCGCGGGCATCCCCGCATCCTGGCGCTGCGCGATGAATCCCGCGCGCGCCTGGTGCGGCTGCTGCAGCGCACCGCCGCCTGGCTGGACGATGGCCGCGTCAGCGAGACCGCGACCCTGCGCCTGCTGGACTGGATCGAGCCACTGCTGCGGCGCGAAAGCTACCTGGCGCTGCTGCTCGAGCGTCCCACCGTGCACGAGCGGCTGATGCGGCTGCTCGGCGCGGCGCGCTGGCCGGCGCGCTACCTGCTCCAGCATCCGGGCGTGATCGACGAGCTCGCCGGCACCGACATGCTGCAGCAGCGCTTCGATGCAGCCAGCTTCACCAGCGACCTCGAGCAGCGCCGCGCGGCCTTCAAGCGCACCGGCGAGGACGACGAAGAGGCCTGCCTGAACCTGCTGCGCCGCGCCCACCATGCCGAGGTGTTCCGCACGCTGGCACGCGACGTGGAAGGGCGACTGACGGTCGAGCAGGTGGCCGACGAACTCAGCGCCCTGGCCGAGGCGGTGCTCAGCCTGACGGTGCAGTGGTGCTGGGACCGCCTGAAGAACCGCCACCGTGAGGCGCCGCAGTTCGGCGTGATCGCCTACGGCAAGCTCGGCGGCAAGGAACTGGGCTATGGCAGCGACCTGGACATCGTCTTCGTCTACGACGACGATCACGAGCAGGCGCCCGAGGTGTACGCCGGCTTCGTGCGCAAGCTCATCAACTGGCTCACCGTCAAGACCGGCGAGGGCGACCTCTTCGAGATCGACACCGCGCTGCGCCCCAACGGCAGCTCGGGCCTGCTGGTCACCAGCTTCGAGGCCTATGCCAACTACCAGCAGCAGCGCGGCAGCAACACCGCCTGGACCTGGGAGCACCAGGCCATGACCCGTGCCCGCTTCGTGCTGGGCTCGGCCGACCTGGCCCGCCGTTTCGAGGCCGTGCGCCAGGCCGTGATCACCGCGCCGCGCGACGCCCAGGCGCTGCGCGGGGAGATCGTGGCCATGCGCGAGAAGGTGCGTGCTGCCCACCCCCTGCGCCAGCCCGCCGGCGGCGAGCCGCTGTTTGACATCAAGCACAGCGCAGGCGGCATGGTCGATGCCGAGTTCGCGGTGCAGTTCCTGGTGCTCTCCCAGGCGGGCGACCACGCCGACCTGGTGGGCAACGTGGGCAACATCGCGCTGCTCGAGCGCGCCGAGCGCGACGGGCTCTTGCCGGCCGGGGTGGGCACCGAAGCTGCCCGGGCCTACCGCGAACTGCGCCGCCTGCAGCACCGCGCACGCCTGGACGAGCAGCCCACGCAGCTGCCGCTGGATGCGATGGCGCCCGAGCGCGAAGCGATCCTGCGCCTCTGGGCCGCCGTGTTCGGGGCTTGAGCGAAGGCCCGCGCGCCTGACGGCGCCGGTCTGGTGCGCTCGGGCCTGCTGCGTGCAAGCGCTCGGCCCTGGGCATGTGCTTCGCCGCTCCCTCTGCCGGGTGCGGCACACGGCCCAAGGGCCGTGGGGTGTGGCGGTTGCCCGACCGGCCCGCCGCGGAACCCATCGCCCCCGCTGCACCGCTGGCCTGGCCTCATGGGTCAAAATCAGAGCACGTGTCCCGCCGAGCGGGCCGCCCCTGAGGGGGCTGCGGCCCTCCTCCCACAACAAGGTCTTGATGCATGGGTGATTCCCCCACCTGGCCGCTGCTGGCCGCGGCCGCCCTGCTGCTGGCCGGTTGCGCCGCGCCGCAGCCGGCAGCCCCCGTTCCCGACTCGCTGCTGCCCGCCGTGGCGCCCGTCCGCTGGCACGCGCCCACCGATGCCCCTGCGGCGTCCCCTGCGCCCCCCCCTGCCGCCGGCGATGCTTCTGCCGCCGCCGGCCAGGCGCAGCCGCACGGCGGCAGCCTTCAGGAGCTGCTGCGCTGGTGGCGTGCCCAGGGCGACCCACTGCTGGTGGAGCTGATCGAGGCCAGCCAGAAAGTCAGCCCCACGGTGGCCTCGGCCGGTGCGCGCCTGGTGGAAGCCCGGGCGGCGCGAACGGGGGCGCAGGCCGACCTGCTGCCCTCCCTGGAGGCCGCCGGCAGCGCCACGCGCAGCCAGAGCCTGGTGTTTCCGGGTGTGCCGGCCCGGCCGGTTTCAACGGCTCGGCTGGGCCTGCAGACGGCCTGGGAGATCGACCTGTTCGGTGCGGGCCGCAGCGCCCGCGATGCTGCCGCCGAGCGCCTGCGCGGCGCGCAGGCCGATTGGCACGAAGCGCGCGTGAGCGTGGCGGCCGAGGTGGCGGTGCAGTACGACCTGCTGCGCCAGTGCCGCCGCCTGGCGCAGATCCAGCAGCGCGACGCCGCTTCGCGCGTCGAGACCGCGCGCCTGACCGAACTCGCCGGCCGCGCCGGCTTCTCCGCGCCGGCCGATGTGGCCCTGGCCCGCGCAGGCGCAGCCGACGCCGCCAGCCGCGCAGCCCGGCAGGAGGCGCAGTGCGAGCAGGAGCTCAAGGCCCTGGTGGCGCTCACGGCCTGGCCCGAACCCGGCCTGCGCGAGCGCCTGGCGCAGATGCCCGAGGCGGCCTCCCTGCGCCTGCCCGCGCTGGCGCTGGACTCCGTGCCGGCCCGGGCCCTGTCGCAGCGGCCCGATGTGTTCAGCGCCGAGCGCGCGGTGCTGGCCGCCCGCGCCGAGATCGCAGGCGCGCAGGCGCAGCGCCTGCCGCGGCTGTCGCTCACCGGTTTCGTGGGTGCCTCGGCGCTGCGCGCAGGCGGCGCCGGCACCGACGCGAGCACCTGGTCCTTCGGGCCGCTGTCGCTGAGCGTGCCGCTGCTCGACGGCGGCCGCCGCAGCGCCCGGGTGGACGCCGCCCGCGCCCGCCATGACGAGGCCGTGGCCGGTTACGCCGCGCGCGTGCGCCAGGCCGTGCGCGAAGTGGAAAGCGCCCTGGTGGCGCTGCGCAGCACCGCCGATCGCGGGCCGCAGGTCGAACAGGCCGCGGCCGGCTTCCGCGATTTCCTCCAGGCCACTGAGGCGCGCCAGCGTGCGGGCCTGGCCAGCCTGTTGGAGCTGGAGGAGGCGCGCCGCCAGCAACTGGCCGCCGAGATCGCGCTGGCCGACTGGCAGACCCAGGTGCGCGCCGCGCATGTCTCTCTCTACCGCGCCGTGGGCGGCGGCTGGTCGCCCGCTCTGCTGGACGACCCCGCCACCTCGCAGGCCTCCCCGAACACCCGCTGAAGAAACCCACCCATGCCCGCTCCCCAAAGAAAGCGCATTTTCTGGATCGCCGCCCTGGCCGCCGTGCTCGCCGCAGGCGCCTGGTGGGCGCTGCGCCCGGCCGCCGACGCCCCGCCGCCAGCAGTTGCCGCCGCCCAGCCGCGCCAGGCGCTCACCGTGACCGTGGCGGCGCCCCAGACCCTGGAGCTGCCCCTGACGCTGGCGGCCAACGGCAGCATCGCGGCCTGGCAGGAGGCGGTGATCGGTGCCGAGGTGGGCGGCCTGCGCCTGGCCGAGCTGCGCGCCGGTGTGGGCGATGTGGTGCGCGCCGGCCAGGTGCTGGCCGTGTTTGCCGCCGAAGCGGTGCAGGCCGACCTCGCGCAGGCCCGCGCAGGCCTGGCTGAAGCCCAGGCCCAGGCCGCCGACGCGCAGGCCAATGCCGAGCGGGCCCGGAGCCTGCAGAACTCGGGCGCGCTCAGCGCCCAGCAGATCAACCAGTACCTCACCGGCGCCCAGACCGCGCAGGCCCGGGTCGAGGCCGCCCAGGCCCTGCTGGCCGCGCAGCAACTGCGCCTGAGGCAGACCCAGGTGCTGGCGCCCGTGGCGGGTGTGGTCTCGGCCCGCACGGCCACCGTGGGCGCCGTGATGGCGCCCGGCGCCGAGCTGTTCCGGCTGATCCGCGACGCGCGCCTGGAATGGCGCGCCGAGGTCACCGCCAGCGAGCTGGCACGGCTGCGGCCGGGCACGCCGGTGCGGCTGCAGCCGGCCACCGGCGCCGCCGTGGACGGCCGGGTGCGCATGCTCGCGCCCACGGTGGACGCACAGACCCGCTCGGCCCTGGTGTACGTGGACCTGCCCCCCATGACCCAGGCCAGCGGCGCGCCCCGGCCCGGCATGTTCGCCCGCGGTGAATTCCGGCTCGGCCAGTCGCGGGCCCTGGTGGTGCCCCAGCGCGCACTGGTGGTGCGCGACGGGTTCGAATTCGTCTTCGTGCTGCAGCCCGACGGCCGCGTGGCCGAGCAGAAGGTGCAGACCGGCCGCCGCGTGGGCGAGCAGGTGGAAATCGTCTCGGGCCTGGCGCCCGAGGCCCGCGTGGTCACCCAGGGGGCGGGCTTTCTCAATGACGGCGACCTGGTGCAGGTGGCCGAAGCTGCCCGGGCCTTGCCGGAAACCGCCCCGGCCCGGCCCGCCGCCGCGCCTGCTTCTGCCTCGGCTGCCCCCCCTGCCTCCGCGGCCCCTGCCACCGCATCCGCACGCCCTGCGGTCGCGCCCGCATCGCCCGCCCGCTGAACACCCCACCTGCCGCTTCAGGGCGCCCCACCATGAACGTTTCCGCCTGGTCCATCCGCAACCCCATCCCGGCGTTGATGCTGTTCGTGCTGCTCACCTTCGCGGGCATGCTCGGCTTCGGCGCCATGAAGGTACAGAACTTCCCCGACATCGACCTGCCCACCGTGAGCGTGAGTGCGCAGCTGCCGGGTGCGGCGCCCGCACAGCTGGAGACCGAGGTGGCGCGCAAGATCGAGAACGCGATCGCCAGCATCCAGGGGCTCAAGCACATCACCACCAAGGTGCAGGACGGTGGCGTGACGCTCAACGCCGAATTCCGGCTGGAAAAGCCGGTGCAGGAGGCCGTGGACGATGTGCGTTCGGCCGTGGCCCGCGTGCGCTCGGACCTGCCGGGCGACCTGCGCGACCCCATCGTGAGCAAGGTGGACCTGGCTGGCCAGCCGGTGCTGGCCTTCACCGTGGCCTCGAGCCGCCGCGACGAGCAGGCGCTGTCGTGGCTGGTGGACAACGAACTCTCGCGCAAGCTGCTGTCGGTGCGCGGGGTGGGCGCGGTCAACCGCGTGGGCGGCGTCACGCGCGAGGTGCGCGTGGCACTCGACGTGGACCGCATGCAGGCGCTGGGCGCCACCGCGGCGGAGGTGTCGCGCCAGCTGCGCCTGGTGCAGCTCGAAGGCGCAGGCGGCCGCACCGACCTGGGCGGCAGCGAGCAGCCGGTGCGCACCCTGGCCACGGTGAAATCTGCGGCCGAACTGGCCGAGCTGCAGCTCACGCTGCGCGATGGCCGCCGCATCCGTCTGGCGCAGGTGGCCACTGTGAGCGACACCGTTGCCGAGCCGCGGTCGGCGGCGCTTCTGGACGGCAAGCCCGTGGTGGGCTTCGAGGTCTCGCGCAGCCGCGGCGAGAGC
>CAYVGD010000053.1:0-12355 GCA_964450095.1 uncultured Polaromonas sp. | reverse complement strand
CCCTGGCCAAGGACAGCGAGGAAGGCCTGCGCGTTGCGCAGGACCGCCTGACCTACTGGCTGGGCGTAGGTGCGCAGGCCTCCCCGACCGTGGAGCGCCTGGCCAAGCAGGCCGCCGCCAAGGCTGCGCCCGCCGCTGCCTGATTGCGACCGGCATGCTGACCGGCCTGCATCCGTCGGCCTTGCCTGACGATGCCATCGAAGTCGGTCGTGTGCTGGACGCCTGGGGCGTCAAGGGCTGGGTGAAGGTGCTGCCCCACAGCACCGAACCCGACGCCCTGCTCGATGCCAAGGCCTGGTTCCTCCAGGCCCCCGAAGCCCGGCTCCGCCCGGGCTTTTCCGCGTTTTCAGGCACCGTTTCGGTGGACATCGCGCAGAGCAAGCTGCATTCGGACGCGCTGGTGGCCAAGTTCGAGGGCGTCGACGACCGCAATGCCGCCGAAAGCCTGAAGGGCGCGCTCATCTTCCTGCCGCGCACCGCCTTCCCGAACACCGCCCAGGACGAGTATTACTGGGTCGACCTGATCGGCCTGGACGTGGTCAACCGCGAAGGCGCCGTGCTGGGCCAGGTGCGTGACCTCATGGCCACCGGGCCGACTTCGGTGCTGGTCGTCGCCTTCCTCGAGACCGGCGCGGACGGCCAAGTCCGCAGTGCCGAGCGCATGATTCCCTTCGTGTCGGCCTACGTCGACGCCGTGGACCTGGCGGCGCGCCGCATCACGGTCGACTGGCAACCCGACTACTGAGGACGACGGCGCGCCATGCGCTTTGACGTCATCACCCTGTTCCCCGAGCTCTTTGCCCCCTTCCTGGCGGCCGGCGTGACGCGCCGCGCCTACGCTTCAGGGCAGGTGGATGTGCGCCTGTGGAACCCCCGCGACTTTGCCGAGGGCAACTACCGGCGCGTGGACGACCGGCCTTTCGGCGGCGGCCCCGGCATGGTGATGCTGGCCGAGCCGCTGGAGCGCTGCCTGCAGGCCCTGCGCGCCGAGCGCGCCGAAAGCCAGCCGGCGCCGCTGGTGCTGTTCTCGCCCATCGGCCGCCGCCTGGACCACGCGGGCGTGGTGCAGTGGTCGGCCAGCGCCGGCGCGGTGCTGCTGTGCGGACGCTATGAGGGCGTGGATCAACGCTTCATTGACCGGTACGTGACGCTTCAACTGAGCCTGGGCGACTTCGTGCTCTCCGGCGGCGAACTCCCCGCCATGGCCCTGCTCGATGCCGTGGCCCGGCTTCAACCCGGTGTGCTCAACGACGAGGGCAGCCACCAACTCGACAGCTTCAACCCCGCGCTCGACGGACTGCTCGACAGCCCGCATTACACCCGCCCCGAGGTCTGGCAGGACCGCGCCGTGCCCGAGGCGCTGATGTCGGGCCACCATGGGCGCATCGCCCGCTGGCGGCGTGAGCAGAGCCTGCTCCTCACGGCCCGCCACCGCCCGGACCTCCTGGCCCAGGCCCGCGAGGCCGGACGGCTCAGCGCAGAGGACGAAGCCTGCCTGCGCGCGGCTCCACCCGGCGAACTGCCGCCGGTGGACTGAAAAAAAGGTCGTTTCGCAAACTCGGCGGCCCATCAGCGTGGCGCCTTTTCCAACCCCTGTTGCCCTGGTGGCCGCCGACGGCCATCGGCAAACGGACGCCCCGGCCTTGCACGACGTCTTCACGGCCGCCGATGGCCATGCGCCGGCGGAGGCCGCCGTGTCGCCGTCCAGCCTGGGCGTGGCGCGCACCGTCCACTTTGACTGCTTCCGGCCCCCGGCGCACGCCCCCTGGCAGGGCACGCTGAACTCGCTGCTCGCCTGGGCCTGGGGCCGGTCGGGCGGCTTGGCTATAATGACAGGCTTTTCGGTCCTCTGGCCGCCACCGCCACCGGCGTGAGCCCGGCCCCTTTCGGGGCGGGCATGCTCCCCGGATTTGCGGTCTTTAGTGCAGCGCGCGCATGAACGAAAAAGAAACTGAGGAAACCTCATGAACCTGATCCAGACCCTCGAGCAAGAAGAAATCGCTCGCCTGAACAAGACCATCCCCGCCTTCGCCCCTGGCGACACGGTGATCGTCAGCGTCAACGTCGTTGAAGGCACCCGCAAGCGCGTGCAGGCTTTCGAAGGCGTGGTGATCGCCAAGCGCAACCGCGGCCTGAACTCCAGCTTCATCGTGCGCAAGATCTCCAACGGCGAAGGCGTCGAGCGCACCTTCCAGAACTACAGCCCGCTGATCGCCAAGATCGAGGTCAAGCGCCGTGGTGACGTGCGCCGCGCCAAGCTGTACTACCTGCGCCAGCGCAGCGGCAAGTCGGCCCGCATCAAGGAAAAGCTGGGCGCCAAGGCCGAGTGAGCCCACCCCGGGCCTGCCCGGCTGGCACACCTGCCAAGCAACGAAAAAAGCCGCTGACCCCAGCGGCTTTTTTCTTGGCGGCCCTCCACACACACGATCCCACTTTCCTGCCATGAACGCGCTGAACCGCCTGGACCCCCGCAGCGTGCCGGTGCACGCCACCGATGCGCACCTGGCCAGCGTCGCACCCGAACGGCTGACACCGCAAGCGCTCAGGCAGCGCTTTGCCCGACCGCCGGCCTGGACCCCGGAGATCCACGCCGAGCGCCGTTTCGTGGACCGGGCGCCTGCCCGGGCAGCCGTGCTGGTGCCGCTGGTCATGCGCGAGTCGCTGAGCCTGTTGCTCACCGAGCGGGGGCAGCACCTGTCTTCGCATTCGGGCCAGATCGCCTTTCCCGGCGGGCGCTGCGACGACACCGACCGCGATGCCGTGCACACCGCGCTGCGCGAGGCCGAGGAGGAGGTGGGCCTTGCCGCTGCCCACGTGGAAGTGCTGGGCACCCTGCCGGTCTACACCACGGGAAGTGCCTATGTGGTCACACCCGTGGTGGCGTTGGTGCGGCCTGGCTTCGAGCTCAGGCCCAACCCGGACGAGGTGGCCGATGTGTTCGAGGTGCCGCTGGCCTTCTTGATGGACCCGGCCAACCACCGCCGCCACCAGGCGGTGTTCGAGGGCGTGGAGCGGCAGTGGCTGTCGATGCCCTGGTCCGGTGCCTGCGGCGAGCGCTACATCTGGGGCGCCACCGCCGGCATGCTGCGCAACCTCTATCGCTTCCTCTGCGCCTGAAAGGCACCCGCGGGTGCCGCGTATATCATCCCGGCCATGAGCTTTCTTGCCGTGCTTCTTGCGCTGATCGTCGAGCAGGCCCGGCCTCTGGCACCTGCCAACGCCGTTCACGGCTTGCTGCGCGCCTGGGCCCGCACCGTCAGCCGCAACCTCGATGCCGGCCGCAGGCAGCACGGTTGGGTGGCCTGGACGGTGGCCGTGGTGCTGCCGGCCCTGGCCGCCTTTGCCGTCCACCTGTTGCTGTGGCAGGTGCAGCCGGTGCTGGCGTTCCTCTGGAACGTGGCCGTGCTCTACGTGACCCTGGGCTTTCGCCAGTTCAGTCACCACTTCACCGCCATCCGCGATGCGCTGGACGTGGGCGACGAGACCGAGGCCCGCCAATTGCTGGCGCAGTGGCAGGCAGTCGATGCGAGCGAGCTGCCGCGCAGCGAGATCGTGCGCCACGTCATCGAGCACTCGGTGCTGTCCGCACACCGCCATGTGTTCGGCGTGCTGGGCTGGTACTCGGTGCTCGCCGCCTTCGGCCTGGGGCCGGCTGGCGCGGTGCTCTACCGCAGCAGCGAATTCGTCACGCGCTACTGGGGCTACAAGAGCCGGCGTGCCGGCGAGGGCGTCAGCCCCGCGCTGCTGAACGCCGCAAGGCAGACCTGGGGCCTGATCGACTACCTGCCCGCCCGCATGACGGCGCTGGCCTTTGCGGTGGTCGGCAGCTTCGAGGACGCCATCGACAGCTGGCGGCATTACGCACAGGGGCTGGCCCTGCCGGGCGAGACGGCCCTGGCCGAGGGCAATGAAGGCGTGGTGCTGGCCGCTACGGCCGGTGCGGTGAACGTGCGCCTGGGCGGCTCGATGCTGCGGGCCGCTCGCAGCGAAGGGGTCGAGCCCGAATCCGACGAACCGCGCGCCACGCTGTCCACCCCGGGCCGCGAACCCGAGCCGGGCCACCTGCGCAGCATCGTCGGGCTGGTCTGGCGCTCGGTGGTGTTGTGGATGGTCCTGCTGGCGCTGCTCACCCTGGCGCGCCTGCTGGGCTGAGGCCCCGCATCGCCCACGCATCCTGCCCCAGGCGGCCTGCGCGCGCCCTCAGTAGCGGGGAGGCTGCGAAAGTTCCTCGAAGAGGTCCTGGTACAGCCGGTAGCGCTGCGCGCTGATGCTGCTGCCTTCGGCCTGCAGTTGCGCGATCACGCCGCAGCCCGGCTCGTGCCGGTGCGTGCAGTTGTGGAAGCGGCAGGCCTGCGCATGCGCATGGATGTCCGGCATCAGCCGCGCCAGCGCCATGGGCGGTATGTGGTGCAGGCCAAACTCCTGGAAACCGGGTGAATCGATCAGCGCGCTGCGGCGCTCTGCGTCCAGCCAGTAAAGCGTGGTGCTGGTGGTGGTGTGCCGGCCGGCGCTCAGGGCTTGCGAGATCTCGCCGGTGAGCACCTGCGCGCCGGGCACCAGGGCGTTGACCAGGCTGCTCTTGCCGGAGCCCGAGGGCCCCAGCACCAGCGTGGTGTGCCCCGCCAGGCGCTGGCGCAGGTCGCCCAGGTCGGGCAGGCCATCGGCCGGGTTCACGGCCAGGGGCAGCACCTCGCAGCCCATGCCGCGGTAGGGCTCCAGCCGCTTCCAGGCGCGCTCGAAGGGCTGCTGCAGGTCGTGCTTGTTCAGCGCGATCACGGCGCGCAGCCCTTCGGCCTGGGCTGCCACCAGCGCCCGCGTGAGCTGGCCTTCTGAAAACTCGGGTTCGGCCGCGATCAGCATCAGCACCTGGTCCAGGTTGGCTGCGAACGACTTGGTGCGCAGTTCGTCCTGGCGGTAAAACAAGTTGCGGCGCTCCAGCACCCGTTCGATGCTGCCTTCGTCCTGCGAGGGCAGCCAGCGCACGCGGTCACCCACCACGGCTTGGTTCTTCTTGCCGCGTGGATGGCAGATGCGCCTCTCGCCGCCCGCGGCCTCCACCAGCACGTGGCGGCCGAAGCTGGCCACCACCAGGCCCTCCTGCAGGCCCGCTTCTGGCTGGCCGTCACCGGGGTCGGCCCGGATGCGCGCGCCTTTCAATCGAGCAAGGCGTCCACCCGGGCCGCGCAGAAGAAGTCGCTCACGGAGATGCCCTGCACATCATGCGTGGAAAAGCGCACGGTGCAGCGGTCATAGCCCAGTTGCAGGTCCGGGTGGTGGTCCTCCCGGTGGGCGATGTGGGCCACCGCGTTCACGAAGGCCATGGTCTCGTGGAAATTCGCGAACACGTAGGCTTTTTCCAGCGCGCCATCGATCAGGCGCCAGCCTTGAGGGCGCTCGCCGTTGAGCTGGCTGAGCTGGGTGACGAGTTCGGTGGCGCTCAGGGCGCGGCGGTGCTGGTGGATGGGCCGGGTCATGCGATCGCTTCCATGCGAGCCAGCCGCTCCGAGGCCGGCGGGTGCGAGTAGTAAAAGCTCGCATACAGTGGGTCGGGCGTGAGCGTGCTGGCGTTGTCCTTGTAGAGCTTGAGCAACGCGCTGGCCAGGTCCCGGCCGCTGGCCTGCGCGCAGGCGTAGGCATCGGCCTGGAATTCGTGCCTGCGCGAAAGCCTGGCCGACAGGGGAGAGATAAAGTAGCTGAACACCGGCACCGCCAGCAGGAACAGCAGCAGCGCCAGCGCGTCGTTGGGGGTGCCCAGCTGCGGCCGCACGCCCAGGCCGGTGTAGAACCACAGCTGCTGGGACAGCCAGCCCAGCAGGGCAAAGCCCGCAAGGCTCATGGCGAACATCAGCACCACGCGCTGCACGATGTGCCGGTGCCGGAAGTGGCCCAACTCGTGCGCCAGCACCGCATCCACCTCGCCGGGGTTGAGCTGCTTGAGCAGCGTGTCGTAGAACACCACGCGCTTGGCCGCGCCGAAGCCCGTGAAGTAGGCGTTGGCATGCGCCGAGCGCTTGCTGCCGTCCATCACGAAGAGGCCCTTGGCCGAAAAGCCGCAGCGCTTCATGAGCGCCGTCACGCGCTCGGTGAGCTGCGCGTCCTGCAGCGGTTCGAACTTGTTGAACAGCGGCGCGATCAGCGTGGGGTAGAGCACCAGCACCAGCAGGTTGAAGGCCATCCACGCGCCCCAGGCCCACAGCCACCAGCTGGGGCCGGCACTGCCCATCAGCCAGAGGATGAGCGCCAGGATCGGCAGCCCCACCGCGGCGGCCAGTGCGACCGCCTTGGCCAGGTCGGCCAGCCACAGTCGCAGCGTCATGCGGTTGAAGCCAAAGCGCTCTTCCACGCGGAACGTGGCGTAGAGGCTGAAGGGCAGGTCCAGCAGGCCGCCGATCGCGACAAAGCCTGCCACCAGCAGCAGCTGGGCCAGCAGCGGGTGGCCCGCAGTCCAGCCCAGGCTGTGCACCCAGGCATTGAGCGCATCGAGCCCGCCCAGCAGCGTCCAGCCCAGCAGCACGGCGGTGCCTGCGGCCAACTCCATCGTGGCCAGGCGCGCGCGGGCCAGGGTGTAGTCGGCCGCTTTCTGGTGGGCCGCCAGGGTCACGGTGTCGGCGAAGGCGGGCGGCACCTGGTCGCGGTGGCGGGCCACGTGCCGGACCTGTCGGCCGTTGAGGTAGAGCTTGGCCAGCACGCCTGCCAGCAGTGCCGCACAGAAGGCAAGGGTCAGGGCCAGGGAAGGGTTCACGGTCATCGAAGGCAGTTTAGGTGATCAGCGAGAATGCGGCCCATGCCCGATACGCAAGCCCACGACGCCAGCCTCCCCAAGTCCGACCAGAACCTGGTCTGGATCGACTGTGAAATGACCGGTCTGGACCCGGAGAAGGACCGGCTGCTGGAAATCGCGGTCATCGTCACAGGGCCGCAGCTGGAGCCCCGCATCGAGGGGCCGGTGCTGGTGATCCACCAGAGCGATGCCCTGCTGGCCGGCATGGACGCCTGGAACAAGGGCACCCACGGCCGCAGCGGGCTGATCGACAAGGTCAAGGCCAGCACGCTCACCGAGGCCGAGGCCGAGCAGCAGCTGCTGGACTTCATCGCCCGGCACGTGCCCAGGAGCGCCTCGCCGCTGTGCGGCAACACCATCAGCCAGGACAGGCGCTTTCTCGTCAAGTACATGCCCCGCCTGGAGGCGTACCTGCACTACCGCAACCTCGATGTGAGCACGCTCAAGGAGCTGGCCAAGCGCTGGCGGCCCGAGGTCTACAGCGGTTTTCGCAAGGCCCAGAGCCACACGGCCCTGGCGGATGTGCACGAGTCGATCGACGAGCTGATCCATTACCGCACCCACTTCCTGCGCGTCCAGCCCGAGGGGGCCTGAGCAGGTGCCCGTCCGGGGACGGGCACTTCAATCGTCGAGAGATGCGCTCCAGCGCTGGTCCCAGGCCCGGGTCATGTCGCGGCGGTCGCGCTTGGTCGGACGGCCATGGGCAATGCTCATCGCCGGCTCCGGCTGCAGCCGCATCTGCTCCAGCATCGCCTGGCGCTGGGCCAGGCTTTCGGGTGTTTCCTCATAGAGCTGTTGCGCCACCGGCGCCGGGCCGCGCTGCATGGACAGGCCCAGCACCTTCACCGTGCGCGGCAGGCGCCCCTGGCGCAGCTGCACCACGTCGCCGGGCTTGACGTCGTGGGCGGGCTTGGCGTTCAGGCCATTGAGCTGCACCCGTCCCTTGTCGAGTTCCTCGACCGCGAGCGACCGCGTCTTGAAAAAGCGCGCGGCCCACAGCCACTTGTCGATGCGCATCCTGTCCATGACCGTCATTGTTTCCAGGGGCAGCCGGGCAGGCGCAAGGCATCGCAACCGGCCGCAACAAGGCGTGCGGCGGACACGGCCCGGGCGACACCGGCGCCCGTCGCCTTCAGCTGGCCGCTCCCAGGAAACGCGCCGCTTCCTGGCGGCGTGCCAGCGCCTGGCGGTCGACGGGCTCGCGCGTGTTCCAGCCCGACAGATGCTGCTCGCACAGCCCGGCCAGGGCCTGAAGCCAGTCCGGCCGGTCATTCAGGCAAGGGATGTAGTGGAACTGTTCGCCGCCGGCGTGCAGGAAGGCCTCGCGGGCTTCGTCGTTGATCTCCTCCAGCGTTTCCAGGCAGTCGGAGGTGAAGCCCGGGCACATCACGTCCACGCGCTTGGTGCCCGCCTGCGCCAGCGCAACGAGCGTCGGCTCGGTGTAGGGCTCCAGCCACTTGGCCTTGCCGAAGCGGGACTGGAAGGTGACCTTGTAGCGGTCCTTGGGCAGGCCCAGCCGCTCGGCCAGCAAGCGCGCGGTCTTGTGGCATTCGCAGTGGTAGGGGTCGCCCAGGGCGAGGGTGCGCGCCGGCACGCCGTGAAAGCTCATGACCAGCTGGTCGGGCTGGCCATGGTCTTGCCAGTGCGCACGCACGGTCTGCGCCAGGGCATCGATGTAGCCGCTGTCGTCGTGGTAGTGGTTGACGAAGCGCATCTCGGGAATGCGGCGGGTCTTCAGGGCCCAGGCGTAGACCGCGTCGAACACGCTGGCGGTGGTGGTGCCGCTGTACTGCGGATAGGCCGGAACGATCAGGACGCGCTCCACGCCCTGGGCCTTGAGCGCGTCCAGCTGCGAGGCGACAGAAGGCTGGCCGTAGCGCATGGCGTGCCGCACCTCGATGTGGTGGCCGCGCGATGCCAGCGCCTGGCCCAGATGGCCGGCCTGCCGTTCGGTCCACACGGCCAGGGGCGAGCCCTGCTCGGTCCAGATGCTGGCGTACTTGGCCGCAGACTTGGCCGGGCGCACGCGGAGGATGATGCCGTGCAGGATCAGCCACCAGATGGCCTTGGGAATTTCCACCACCCGGTGGTCCCCCAGGAACTCGGCCAGGTACTTGCGCAGTGCCGAAGCCGTGGGGGCTTCGGGCGTGCCCAGGTTGCAAAACAGCACGGCGGTGCTGCCCTGCACGGGTGCGGCACCGTGGGAAAACGGGGGCTCGGTGGAAAAAGGCATGGTGCGGTATTCTCCCGCACCATGCTCGACCGAATGAAAGTCCGGGCCATTTCCCTGGACCTGGACGACACGCTCTGGCCGATCTGGCCCACCATCGCCCGCGCCGAGGTCGCCCTGCAGGATTGGCTGCGTGAACGCGCGCCGCAGTCGGCGGCGCTGCTGGCCGACCCGGCAGCGCGCGTGGCCCTGCGCGAAGAAGCCCTGGCCCGCCACCCCGGGCAGGCGCATCGCCTGAGCGCCGTGCGGCGCGAACTCATACGGCTGGCGCTGTCACGCAGCGGGGAAGATACGGCGCTGGCGCAGCCGGCCTTCGAGGTGTTCTTCGAGGTGCGGCAGCAGGTGCAGTTGTTCGACGATACCCTGCCGGCCCTCCAGGCCCTGGCGGCGTGCTACCCGCTGGTGGCGGTCTCCAACGGCAATGCCGACCTTGCGCGCATCGGCCTGGCCCCCTTGTTCCGGGCCAGCCTCAGCGCCGAACACCTGGGCGTGGCCAAGCCCGATGCACGCATCTTCCACGAGGCCGCGCAGGCCGTCGGCGTGGCACCGCATGAAGTGCTGCACGTGGGCGACGACGCGGCGCTCGATGTGCTCGGTGCCCTGGCCTGTGGCATGCAGGCCGCCTGGCTCAACCGCGAAGACCACCCCTGGCCTCACCCCCAGGCGCCGCACCTGAGCCTGGCCAGCCTTTCCGAACTGCCACCGCTGCTGACCTGAGCCCGGCAAACGAGGCGCAGCGCACTGCCTTTCCTTTCATCTGCATCCATCACCAGGAGACAACACACCATGAGCCTGAAGATCTACGGCATCGCCGCCTCGCGCGCCTCGCGCCCGCTGTGGGTGGCCCACGAACTGGGCCTGCACTACGAACACGTGCCCACGCCGTATGCAGGGGGCGCCACGCGCACGCCGGAGTTCCTCAAGCTCAACCCCAACGGGCACATTCCGGTGGTGGACGACGGCGGCATCATCGTCTGGGAGTCCATGGCCTGCGCGCTCTACCTGGCCCAGCGTTTTGCCGCGGCCGACGGCAGCCGCCTGGACGGTGCCACGCCCGTGGAGCAGGCCGAGATCCTGCGCTGGACCTTCTGGGCCGTGACCGAGTGCGAGAAGGACGCGCTGGCCGTGCTGATGCACACCGCGATCATGCCGGCCGACCGCCGCAAGCCCGAAGTGGCGCAGGAAAGCGCGGCGCGGCTTCAGGTGCCGCTGCGGGTGCTGGAGCAGCACTTGGCCGCGGGCCGGCCGCACCTGGCCGGCGACCGCTTCACCGTGGCCGACATCTGCGTGGCCTCCGTGCTCGCCTGGATCCAGCCGGTGCAGCAGCTGCTGCAAGACAAACCCCACGTGGACGCCTGGCTCAAGCGCTGCCTGTCTCGTGAGGCGATGCGGCAGGTCAAGGCCCTGGGCCGCAAGGCCTGAGCCGGCGGCACTGATCGCAGACCCGATCGCGGACCTGATCGCGGCCTTGATCGCAACGGTGCGCAGCCCCCAGGCCTGGCCCATCTGCTGCCAGGTCCGCCGCGCGGTGGGATGGTCAGACCTGCAGGCATGCAGGCGGTCGCACGGTCAGGCGGACGGACGGTCTGGCGGTCGCCTGGTCAGGCAGTCGGGCGGTCAGGCAGTCAGGGCCTGCGCTGCGGCCAGGCCGGACTGCACCGCCCCTTCCAGCGTGGCGGGATAGGGGCCCGCGATGTGGTCGCCGCAGGCCTGCAGCGTGGCATCGGCCGCCAGCGGCTGTCGCCCCGGGCGTTGCAGCCCGGGCGTGCAGGCGAAGGTGGCGCGCTTTTCCACCACCGTTGCCAGCGGCTGGGCCTGAGCCAGGTGAAGTTGCTCCCCCGCCTGCCGCAGGACGGCGCGCTCGATGTCCTCCCGGCTGCCGGTGCAGGCACTCACCACGAAGGCCAGCAGCCCTGCGGGCCCGCCCAGCCAGCCGCGGTCGAACACGAACTGCGCGGGCGCGCCGGGCCCTTCGCGCAGCGCCAGCATCGGCTGCGGCAGCCTCACCCCGGGCGCATGGACGTACACCGTTGCGATGGCCTCGTGCGCCAGCGACTGCGCGCTTTTCACCCAAGGCCCGCTGCCTGCCAGTGGCGACAACAGGCGCGCGGCCTCCCCGGGCGGACAGGCCAGAACCACCGCGTCAGCCGCATGGCAGCCTGCGGCGGTGTGCAGCGTCCAGCCCGCGGGGCCGCGCTCGAGCGATGTGACGCGCTCGCCCAACCGGTGTTCGTGGCCGAGGCCGGACAGCCAGGCCAGCGCCGCATCTGGCAGCAGGGCCGAGAGGTCGGCCGCCGGCAGCAGCAGGTCCGAGCCGCCGGCCTGGGCGAACAGCGCGTCCTGCAGCACACGCAGGAACACGGTCGCACTGGCCCGCTCGGCCGGGGTGTTGAGCGCCGAGACGCACAGGGGCTGGACCAGGTCCCGCAGCACGGCGGGCCGAAGGCCCTGGCAGAGCTCGGCCACCGACAGTGACGGCGCGCAGACGAATCCCGCCGCCTGCCAGGCCAGCGCCTTGCGCAGCAGCGACAGCTTGTCGCGCCAGTCCCAGCCGCGCGCGGTGAGCACACCCACCAGCACCCCCAGCCGCGGTGGCCAGCCCGGGGGCAGGGCCAGGCCCTGGCCATCGGGCGTGCGCAGGTTCAGCGGCAGGCGCAGCAGGTGTGTCTCAGGGGGCACGCCCAGCGCGCGCATGAGCGACAGCGTCTGGGTGTAGGCCCCGATGAGGATGTGCTGTCCGTTGTCCAGCGGCCAGGTGCGGCCGGCGTGGCCGATGTCCACGCGCCGGGCGCGACCTCCAGCCTGGCGGGCCGCCTCCAGCAGCAGCACGCGGTGGCCCAGGCGTGCCGCCTCGACGGCGGCCGCGCAGCCAGCCCAGCCGGCGCCCACCACCGCCACCTGCAGGCTCTTGCCGGGCCCTGTTGGGGGCATGTCCGCCTTCAGGCCACCCGCCCCAGCGCCTGGGTCTTCCAGGCCAGCCAGAACTTGCGCAGCGGGGTCAGGCTCACCCGCTGGTGCAGCACCTGGTAGCCGTCGGCCTGGATCTCGCGCAGCAGCGTGCGGTAGATGCTGGCCATCATGAGGCCGGGTTTTTGGGCGCGCAGATCGGCCGCAGGCAGCAGGGCCAGCGCCTCGTCGTAGGTGCGCAGCGCCCGCTCGGTCTGAAAGCGCATGAGCGCCGTGAAGCGCTCGGAGTACTCGCGCTTGAGCAACTCGTGCGCCTTCACGTCGAACTGCTGGAGTTCGTTGATCGGCAGGTAAATTCGCCCGCGCATGGCGTCCTCGCCCACGTCGCGGATGATGTTGGTCAGCTGGAAGGCCAGGCCCAGCTTGTGCGCATAGGC
>CAYVGD010000052.1:0-12369 GCA_964450095.1 uncultured Polaromonas sp. | reverse complement strand
TCACCGCCCGCGCTCGTCACAAGAAAGTTCTCGCCCTTGCCAAGGGCTTCCGCGGCCGCCGCGGCAACGTCTTCCGCATCGCCAAACAGGCGGTGATGAAGGCGGGCCAGTACGCCTACCGCGATCGCCGCAACAAGAAGCGCGTGTTCCGTCAGCTGTGGATTGCACGCATCAACGCTGCAAGCCGCTCTTTCGGCCTGACCTACAGCCAGTTCGCCAACGGCCTGAAAAAAGCCGGCATCGAGATCGACCGCAAGGTCCTCTCCGACCTGGCCATCCACGACAGCGCTGCCTTTGGCGCCATCGTGGCCCAAGTCAAGGCCAAGCTCGCCGCTTGAACTTGAGATACGCCGCCAGGCCCTCGGGCCCGTGCGGCGTTGCGAAAGCGGGCTGGAGCTTGCAAAGGCTCTGGCCCTTTTTCTTGAGGTGCGCATGCCTTGCGGAGGCGGCGCACCTTTTTTCCCGATTCCCACCATGAGCCAAGACACGGTCCTCGACGAACTGGTGAGCGCTGCGCGCCAGAGCTTTGCCCAAGCCAGCAGCCCCGCCGAACTGGAAAACGCCAAGGCGCAGTTCCTCGGCAAGTCCGGCCGCGTCACCGAGCTCATGAAGGGTCTTGCCGCACTCAGCGTCGATGAGAAGAAGTCTCGCGGCGCCGCGATCAACCTCACCAAGCAGGCCATCGAGGCCGCACTGAACGATCGCCGCCAGGCCCTGGCCCAGGCCGAACTCAACGCGCAGCTCAAAGCCGAGGCCCTGGACGTGACCTTGCCCGGCCGCCAGCACACACCGGGCGGCCTGCACCCGGTTTCGCTCACCCTCGAGCGCATCGAGGCCATCTTCGGCTCCATGGGCTTTGAAGTCGCGCAGGGTCCCGAGATCGAGACCGACTGGTTCAACTTCACGGCGCTCAACACGCCCGAAGACCATCCGGCGCGCTCGATGCACGACACCTTCTATGTCGAAGGCGGCAGCCAGGCTGCGCCCAACCTGCTGCGCACGCACACCAGCCCGATGCAGATCCGGCATGCGGTGCAGCACGTCAAGCGGCACCGAGCGCTGCTCGACCGCGGCGAGCTCATGCCCGAGATCCGCGTCATCGCCCCTGGCCGCACCTACCGCGTGGACAGCGACGCCACGCATTCGCCCATGTTCCACCAGTGCGAAGGCCTGTGGATCGGCGAGAACGTGAGCTTCAAGGACCTGAAGGTCGTCTTCACCGACTTCTGCCGCACCTTTTTCGAGACGCGCGATCTGGTGCTGCGCTTTCGCCCCAGCTTCTTCCCGTTCACCGAGCCCAGTGCCGAGATTGACATCCAGTTCCAGAGCGGGCCCCTGGCCGGCCGCTGGCTCGAGGTGGCGGGCTCCGGCCAGGTGCACCCGAACGTGGTGCGCAACATGGGGCTGGACCCCGAAAAATACATCGGCTTTGCCTTCGGCATGGGGCCCGACCGCCTGACCATGCTGCGCTACGGCGTGAACGACCTGCGCCTGTTCTTCGACGGGGACCTGCGCTTCCTGTCGCAATTCAAGTAAGCCGCCGCGCCCCTTTGCCGAACACGACGACACGCCATGCAATTTCCTGAGTCCTGGTTGCGCGAATTCTGCAACCCCCCGCTGACCACCCAGCAACTGGCCGACACGCTCACCATGGGTGGGCTGGAGGTGGAGGAACTGCGCCCGGTCGCACCACCGTTCTCGCGCATCGTGGTCGGCGAGATCAAGGAGGCCGTGCAGCATCCCAATGCCGACAAGCTGCGCGTCTGTCAGGTGGACGTGGGGCAGGGCGCTTGGCTCAGCATCGTCTGTGGCGCGCCCAACGCCCGCGCGGGCATCAAGGTGCCCTGCGCGCTGGTCGGGGCCGAACTGCCGCCCGGTGAGGACGGCAAGCCCTTCCAGATCAAGGTCGGCAAGCTTCGCGGCGTGGAAAGCCACGGCATGCTCTGCTCGGCGCGCGAGCTCAAGCTCTCCGAAGACCACGGCGGCCTTCTGGAACTGGCGCCGGATGCGCCCATCGGCCAGGACATCCGGCAGCACCTGAACCTCGACGACACGCTGCTGACGCTCAAGCTCACGCCCAACCTCGCCCACTGCCTGAGCGTGTACGGCGTGGCCCGCGAACTTTCCGCGCTCACCGGCGCACCGCTGAAGGCCCCGCAGTTTCCGGCCGTGGCCGTGAACGGCGACAGCCGCCTGCCCGTGAAGGTGAGCGCCCCCGACCTGTGTGGCCGCTTTTCGGGCCGCGTGATCCGCGGCGTGAACACCCGCGCGCAGACACCCGCCTGGATGGTCGACCGACTGGCCCGCTGTGGCCAGCGACCAGTCAGCCCGCTGGTCGACATCTCCAACTACGTGATGTTCGAGCTGGGCCGTCCCTCACACATCTTCGACCTCGACAAGATCCACGGCGGCCTCGAGGTGCGCTGGGCGCGCGACGGCGAAACCCTCAAGCTGCTCAACGGCAACACCATCGCGCTGGACGCGAAGGTCGGCGTGATCGCGGACGAGCGCGAGGTCGAGTCCCTGGCCGGCATCATGGGCGGCGACGCCACCGCGGTCTCGGACGATACGCAGAACATCTATGTCGAGGCCGCGTTCTGGTGGCCCAAGGCCGTCGCGGGCCGTTCGCGCCGCTACAACTTCTCCACCGATGCAGGTCACCGTTTCGAGCGCGGCGTGGACCCGGTCACCACGGTCGAACACATTGAGCGCATCACCGAATGGGTGCTGGCCATCTGTGGCACGGCGGACACCCGCGTGGGCCCCATCGACGACACGCAGGTGAACATGCCGCAGCCGCAGCCGGTCACGCTGCGCGTGACGCGCGCGGCCAAGGTGATCGGCATGCCGCTGTCGCAGGCGCAGTGCGTGCAGGCGCTTTCCCGCCTGGGGCTGCCCCTGGTGGAAGGCCAGGGCACGGTCACCGTCACGCCACCGAGCTACCGCTTTGACCTGCAGATCGAGGAAGACCTGATCGAGGAAGTGGTGCGCATGGTCGGCTACAACGCGTTGCCCGAGTCACCGCCGCTGGCCCCGATCACTGGGCGCCTGAAGCCCGAGAGCGAGCGCAGCCCGTTTGCGCTGCGCCGCAGCCTGGCCGCGCTGGGCTACCAGGAGACGATCAACTTCAGCTTCGTGCAGGAGCGCTGGGAGCACGAGCTCGCTGGCAATCCGCAGCCCATCCGCCTGCTCAATCCGATCGCCAGCCAGATGAGCGTGATGCGCTCATCGCTCATCGGCTCGCTTTTGCAGGTGCTCAAGTTCAACCTAGACCGCCGCGCCCCCCGCGTCCGTGTGTTCGAGATCGGCCGCGTGTTCCTGCGCAACCCGGCCACGCCCGACTCGGACACCACGGTGGCCGGCTTCGACCAGCCCATGCGCGTGGCGGGCCTGGCCTGGGGTCCGCTGGAGAGCCTGGGTTGGTCCCAGGCCGGCCGCGCAGTGGATTTCTTTGACGTCAAGGGCGAACTGGAGGCCTTGCTCGCGCCGCTGCAGCCCGTGTTCGCGCCGGCCGAGCACCCGGCCCTGCACCCAGGCCGCTGCGCCAGCATCGGACTCGGCGGCCGCACGATTGGCTTCATCGGTGAATTGCATCCGCAGTGGCGCCAGGCCTATGAACTGCCGCAGCCACCGGTGCTGTTCGAGATGGACCTCGATGCCGTGCTCTCGCGCCCGGTGCCGCAGTTCTCGGCCGTGAGTCGGCTGCAGCCGGTGGAGCGCGACATCGCGGTGATCGTGGCCGAGGCGGTCACGCACGATGCGCTCATGGCAGCTGTGCAGGCCGCGCCCACGCAAGGCCTGCTGCGCTCGGCCACGCTGTTCGACATCTACCGCCCGAAGGAGTCCACGGCCTCGATGCAGGTGGGCGAAAAAAGCTTGGCTGTGCGGCTGGTGCTCTCCAGCGACGAGGCCACGCTCACCGATGCGCAGATCGAGGCCGCCGTGCAGTCGGTGGTCACGCAACTGCAGGGCGCCGTCAGCGCGCGTCTGCGCACCTGAGGCCCCGACCCGGATGCAAGCCATGGAAATCTCCGTCGAAAGCCTGGAAACCCCGGCACTGACCAAGGCGCACCTGGCCGAACTGCTGTTCGAGCAGATCGGCCTGAACAAGCGCGAGTCCAAGGACATGGTCGATGCCTTCTTCACCCTGATTGCCGACAGCCTGGTCGAGGGGCAGGACGTGAAGATCTCGGGCTTCGGCAATTTCCAGATCCGCATCAAGGCGCCGCGCCCGGGGCGCAACCCGCGCACTGGCGAGGCCATTCCCATCCAGGCCCGGCGCGTGGTCACCTTCCACGCGAGCCAGAAGCTCAAGGAACAGATCCAGGGCGAGCCCTCGGCCTGAGCTTCGGGCGCTGCGCGCGTGAAAAATTTCCCGCGCATCAATTGCCGCGTCTGCACACTTAGAGTAGATTTGCGGGTTTCCCCCGCACGGCATTGATTCAATTGGAGAAAGCTCTCCCCCCCATTCCGGCCAAGCGCTACTTCACCATCGGTGAGGTGGGCGAGCTGTGCGGCGTCAAGCCGCATGTCCTGCGTTACTGGGAGCAGGAATTCACGCAGCTCAAGCCGATGAAGCGACGGGGCAACCGGCGCTACTACCAGCACCACGAGGTGCTGATGATCCGCCGCATCCGCGACTTGCTCTATGAACAGGGTTTCACCATCAGCGGCGCGCGCAACAAGCTGCAGGAGATGGTGCAGGCCGAGCGCGATCGGCGTCGCCAGGGCGAGGTCATGCTCGACGAGGTGGACGTGATCGACGGTCAGTCGCTGGCCCGCGAGGAACCGGACGCCCCGGACCTCGTGACCGTGAGCCTGCTCGCACTGTCGGGCGAGGGCAGCGCTGCCCTGCGGCGAGAGCTCCTGGAAATCCGGCAACTGCTCGAGCTCGAGCCTCAGGTCACCCACTGAAAGCAGGCTATAATTTACGTCTTCGGTGTGTGGCGCAGCCTGGTAGCGCACTTGCATGGGGTGCAAGGGGTCGAAGGTTCGAATCCTTTCACACCGACCAACAACAGACCAACGGGTGATGGACGCAAGTCCATCACCCGTTTTCTTTTCTGCTGCTGTCAGGCGCCGCTTCGAGCCCCGGGGTCACGCCTTGTTTCGGGCGTAAAAAAGCCCGGCACTCGCCGGGCGGGTCTGAAGGGCCGTGGCCCGGTCAGACGTTGAAGCGCTCGACCTCACGGCGGGTGGAGTCTGCGATCTTCGACAACTCCACCACCGTGGCCGTGATCTCTTCAGACGCTGCGGCATTGCTGCGGGCGATCTTGTCGAGGCTGGAGATGTTGGCGTTGATCTCCTCCACGGCCGTGCTTTGCTCTTCCAGCGCTGCCGAAATGCGCTGCAGCATCGCATCGGTCTGGGTGGAGCCGCCTTCGATGGAGGCCATGTCGGCGCTCACATCGCGCACGGTGACCACGGCGCGTGAAATTTCCTGCACCGCTTCCTGAACGAGCTTGGCGATCTCCTGGGAACTCTCGGCGCTGCTCACTGCGAGCTTGCCCACCTCCTCGGCCACCACGGAAAAGCCCTTGCCGTGCTCCCCGGCGCGTGCAGCCTCGATGGCGGCGTTGAGCGAGAGCAGGTTGGTCTTGTTGGCGATCTTCTCGATCACTTCGGTGATCTTGTTGATCTTCTCGGAGTTGGTGGCCAGGTTGTTCACGGTCTGCACCAGCGCATCCATCTTGGCCATGCCGCTGCGCATGGTGGCGATCGACTCGCGCGACTTCTCGCTGGCCAAGCCCGTGCTGCGCGAGACATCGGTGACCGACGAGGCCGACTGCTTGACCGCCACGGCCACCTGGCTGATGGCGTGCGTCTGGTTTTGCGCGCCGTCCGAGATGTGGCCGATGGCGTGGCTGGCCTCCGAGGCCGCTGCCGCCACCTGGCGCGTGTTGGCGTGGATGGCGCGCATCGCAGCGCCCATCGACTGCAGGGATGCGTTGATGTTTTCTTTCAGCCGCGCCAGGTCACCACGGCCCTCGGCCACCACCTGCTGTGACAGGTCACCCGCCGCCACCGACTGCATCACCTGGCCGACGTTGCCGAGCATGGCCTCCAGGCCCGCCATGGCGTCCAGCGAATCGCGCACCACCTCGCCAAAGGCACCGGTCAGCTGCGCTTCGGACGCCACATTGAACTGGCCCGCGCGCAGCGCCTGGCTGACTTTGCGAAGTTCCTCCACGGTCAGGCGCATCTGGCCCACGGAGCGGTTCACGGCGTCCTTCATGGTCTGCAGGTCGCCGCTCAGGTCGGCTTCCACGGTCTGGCTGAAGTCGCCCGCGGCCATGGCCACGGCGGTGCGGTTGACCGCCTCGATCGCGCTTTGCTGCGTCTGCATCAGCTGGTTGAAGGCCTGGGCCGTCTGGCCCACATCGTCGTTGCTGCTCACAGGCACGCGGCGCGAGAAATCGGCGGTGCGTGCCACCTCGATCACCATGCGCCGCACGTCGCCCAGCGGCCCGGTGATGGAGCGCACGATCCACCAGGCCAGCAGCAGCCCGAGGCCCACGCCGACGCCGATCAGCGACAGGTTCACCACCTGGCTGGTGGTGTAGCCCTGGTAGGCCCGGTCGTATTCGGCGCCCGCGAGCTTGAGCTGCACCTCGATGAGTTCGGAAAACTTGCCGCTCACCGGGTCGATCAGCGGGTAGAGCTTGTCGATGGTGAAGCGCGCCAGCGCTTCTTTGTCCTTGGCGGCGAAGATCTCCTCGAGCTTTTCGATCTGCGCGTCCGTGTCGGCCAGCATGGGCTCGATCTCGGCCACCAGCTTGCGCTCCTCTGGGTGCAGCGGGCGCGACTTGTACAGCGGCCACTTCTGGGCAATGGTCTTGCGCGCGTCCTCGAGGCTGTTCAGGCCTTCATCCCAGGTGAAGTTGGCGTTGCGGGTCTTGTGCGTGGCATCGACGATGTTCACCGCGTACATGTCGGCGATCACCTTCAGGTCCCGCAGCGGCACCACGCGGCTGTCGTTGACCGCCTTGAAGCCATCGATCGCCTGGTCCGTGGCGCGCATCCCGGCCACGCCGACGGCGATGGTGACGGTGCACAACAGGGTGACCAGCAGGCCGAGCCGGCCGCGTACGCTCATGCGGTTCATGGGTGTGGTTTCTCCGTCTTGTCGAAGGCCATGAAAGGCGGAGCGGCCCCAGGACCTGTCCGCACTGTCAAGGTGCATTTCTCCCCAAAAGAGGGAGAATTTGTTACAAAGTATTGCATCGGATCATAAACGGCCGCCCCGCGGCCGAACACCCCCCGTGCCTGAGGGTTTGCTCCGGGGGGCGTCTCAGACGTGGGGCAGCACCACGCTGAAGGTGGTACCCACGCCCACGGTGGACTTGCAGTCGATGGTGCCGCCCATCTTGGTGACGATGCTGCGCACCATTGCCAGGCCCAGGCCGGTGCCTTTGCCCACCTCCTTGGTGGTGAAGAAGGGCTCGAAGATGCGCGGCAGCGTCTCGGGCGGGATGCCGCTGCCGTTGTCCACCACGTCCACCTGCACGCGCCCGGCGGCCGGGCGGCTGGCCTGCACCAGGATGCGGCCGTCGCGCCGCTCGCCGATGGCGTGGCTGGCGTTGACGCACAGGTTCACCAGCACCTGCTGCAGGCTGCCGCTGTCGCCCTGCAGGCTCACGCCAGCAGCGGCCAGGGCCTCGGGCTCGATCACGATGTCGATGCCCTTGAGGCTGGCCTGCAGCAGCGACTGGGTTTCCTCCAGCACCGGCGCCAGCGTGAAGGTCTCCAGGTCCGCGGCAGCCTCGGCCTGCGGCTGGGCGCGGCCCAGGCCATTGAGCTTGATGACGATGTCGCGCGCCCGGGTGGTGGCCTGAAGGATGGCGCTGAGGTTGCGCGCGGCCTTGGAGTCCGGCCCCACCTTCATCTCCACCAGTTCGGCATGGTTCTGGATGACGCCCAGCAGGTTGTTGAAGTCGTGCGCCACGCCAGCGGCAAGCTGGCCCAGCGCGTCCAGGCGCTGGGACTGCTCCACCTTCTTGACCATCTCCAGGTTCTCGGCTTCCTTTTCCTTGATGGCCCGCATGTCCTTGACGGTGACCACGGCCCCGGTGATCAGCCCGCTGGCGTCCCGCAGGGGTGCGGCCGTCAGCAGCACGGGCACTTCGGCGCCGGCCTCGTTGCGCAGCTGCCATTCGACGTTCTGCTTGGCCACCATGGCCTGCGCCTTGAGCTCCTCGGTCGCCATGCCCAGCGCCAGAAGGAACCCTTCCTGGCCGCCCAGGGGCAGCGGCTCGACGTGGGTGCGCAGCGCCAGCACGCTGCCGTCGCTGCGCAGCCAACCGATCTCGCCCACCTCGGCAACGGCCTGCGCCTCGGCCAGCCGATCCGCGCTGCCGGCGCGCGGCAGGCGCCCCTGGTCGGTCAGCGCCACCAGGGCCGAGATCGGTTGGCCCAGCAGGTCGCCGCGGTCGTGCCCCAGCAGGCGCGCGGCGCTGGCGTTCACGAATGCCACGCGTGCGTCGCTGTCGGTGCAGACCAGGGGCTGCGGCAGTTCCGCCAGGCGCTGCAGGAAGCGCGCCTCGTCGCGTGCAAGCAGGTCGCGCGCGACCGTGTCCTGGTGGTCGGGCCGCCAGCGCAGCACCATGTCCTGGCCCTGGTCGGCGGCCATCAGCTCGCCCAGCTCGCGCCCCACCACCAGCGCTGCGCTGCGCACGCCCAGCAGCTCGAGCGACTTCGGGTTGGCCGTCACCACCCGGCCCTGGCGGTCGATCTGCAGCACGCCGTCCTGCATGGCCTCCATGGTTTTCTCCAGCAGCCGGTTCTGGGCCTGGATCTGCGCGTTTTTGTGGATCAGCGAGGACACATCGTTGATGTTGATCACCGTCTGCTGCGCACCGCCCTCCCGCGCCGCGTTGAACGAGGCCGTCACCCGCACCGGGATGCTGCCCTTGTGGCGGTGGATCAGGCGGGCGATCAGCGAATCGTCTTCGCTGCGGCTGATGCGGTGCAGCAGCGAGGAGCAGAACACCGTCCAGGGCAGGTCCGAGGCCGAGCGCAGCAGCGCCAGCACCTGGGTGCGGCCATGCAGCCGCTGGCGCACCAGGCCCACCTCCAGCCCTTGGGGGTCGCCGTCCTTGCGCAGCAGCGCCAGCTCGCCGAAGGAGCCCTGGCCGGCGCCGCGGTCCAGCAGCTGCGCCAGGCGCTGGCTGGTGGCCTCGCCGTCGATCAGCTGCACCAGCGGCCGGCCCAGCAGTTCCTCGCGCACATGGCCCAGCATGGCCAGCGTGCGGGGGTTGACCATGCTGATGTGCAGCTCGCTGTCGATGCGGATGCAGCCCAGCGGCATGGTCTGCAGCAGCGACTCGGCCTCGTAGGGCGATGTGTCCGACAGCACCTGCAGCCGCTCGCTCAGGTCCTGCATGAAGGCCTCCAGCGTGGCCTCGTCGTGTTCGAACAGTTCCGCGCAGTGCCGCCCGATCAGCGCCTCGCGCGCCTGGCCGGTCAGGCCCAGCAGTGCCGGGTTGCAGTCCTGGATGCGCGCCTCGCTGTCCAGCACGATCAGGCCGCTTTGCATTGAGTCGAAGATACCGTTGGTGTAGCGGATCTTCTCCTCCAGCGAACTCTGGCTCTGCTGCAGCTGCAACTGGTTTTCCTGCAACTGGTTGGCCAGGTGGTGCGAGTCCAGCAGGGAGGCGAACATGTTGTCGCGGCTTTGCGCCGACTCCAGCGCCACGCCGATGGCGGCTGCCCCTGGCAGCATCAGCTCGGCCACGTTCTCAGGCAGCGGGTCGGAGGACTGGAACACCAGCAGCCCGCGCACCTCGCTTTCGAACTGAAAGGGCGCCATCAGGTAATGGTGGCCCGGCCCGGATTCGCTGCCCTCGATCTCGCGCAGGCAGGGCGGCGGAATGTCGCGGGTGCGCAGCAGCCGGCCGGGCACCAGCAGGGCCTTGAGCAGCGCGGCGCTCTGGGGCAGGTTCTCGGGAAAGCGGAAATCGCCGCTGCTGCTGCTGGACAGGCGCCGCAGCGTCTGACGCTGCACCATGGAGTCTTCCTGCACCTGGAAGCCGAATTCATAGAGCGCGCAGGCCGACACATCCAGGTGCGCCGTGAGTTTGTGGCAGAGCTGGCGGGCCAGCTCGCGCGGGGTCAGCTCGTTGAGCGAGGTTTCGTGGATCAGCGCCAGCCCCTGGTCGCGCCAGTGCTGCTGCTGCGACTTGGCCTGGTTGTTGCGCAGGTTGTGCACCATCACCCGGATGTGGGCCAGCACGCTGGTCTGGTCCCCGGGCGGCACGCGGATTTCCGGCTGCAGGTTGCCCGACACGATGTCGCGCGTCACCCGCACCAGCTGCGCCGGCTCGGCCCCGATCTGCGTGCGGATGCGACGCATGAGCAAAAGCATGCCGCCCAGCGCCACCGCCAGCGTGGCCGCCAGGTAAGCCGCCAGTTCCTGGGCGAGGCTGCGCAGCTGCCCCGGTGCGGCCTCGGGCCCGGCCAGCGCCTGCAGCAGCTGCAGCAGGGTCCAGAGAGTCAGGCCCGCCAGCAGGCCCACCCCCAGTGCCAGCAGGGTGCCGCGCTTGCCCGGACCGTTCAGGAGAGCGCTGGGACGGGAGGGCACGTTGCGGTTCATAAACGGGTGCTTGTCAAGGCGAGTATGTAACTGATAGTTAATTTTGACAGCTTATTCGCTTATCATCGCCGCCGGCTCGCGGGTTGATCTGGATCAATCCCGCTGGAGTGTTGGCACAAACCGGCTCAAAGGAAAATTCCCATGGCAAGCATCTTGTTGGTCGATGACGAGGACCTGCTGCGCGAAGGCGTGCGCGAGATCCTGGAGATGGCCGACCATGAGGTGATCGAAGCCGGCGACGGCGTGCAGGCCCTGGAGAAATTCGCCACCAGCGAGAAGATCGATCTGGTCATCACCGACGTGGTGATGCCGAACATGGACGGCGTGGATTTCGTTACAAAACTGCGCAGCATGTTCCCCGAGGTGCCCATCCTGACCATCTCCGGCGGCAGCCGCGTGGTCAGCGCCCGCTTCGGCCTGGACTCGGCGCTGCTGTCGGGCGCCAACGCCAGCCTGACCAAACCCTTCAACGCCAAGCAGCTGCTGCAAAAGGTCGACCAGCTCCTGGCTGGCTGAGCAGGGGCTGCAGCATGAGCGGACTCAACCTCGCCAAGCTGACGGTCGCGACGGCAGAGTCGCTCGACGACGGCGCGCCGCTCAAGCGCGGGCTCGACGAGGCCCGGGTCCTGCTGGTCGACGACAGCCGGCTCATGCGCATGGGGCTGCGCCGTTCGCTCGAATCCATTGGCCTGAGGGACATCACCGAGGTCGGCCACGGCCGCGAGGCCATCGAGATGCTGGCCCGCGACCGGTTCGACCTGATGCTGCTGGACATGGAAATGCCCGAGATGAGCGGCATGGACGTGCTGCAGGTCATGCGCGATGCGCCGCACCACCCCTGGCCGCCCGTGATCGTGATCTCCGGCGGCAGCGGCGGCACCGGCATGGACGATGCCGTGCGCTGCATCGAACTGGGCGCCGAGGACTACCTGCCCAAGCCCTTCAACCCGGTGCTCTTGCGCGCCCGGGTGACCACTTCCATTGAAAAAAAGCAGCTGCGCGACCAGGAAGTCCTGCGCATGCGGCAGCTGCGGCGCCAGCACGAGGCGCTGACGCAGGAGCAGGCCAAGACCGAGCAGTTGCTGCTCAACATCTTGCCGGGCAGCATCGCCCAGCGCCTGAAGGGCGGCGAAGAGCGCATCGCCGACGCCTGCCCCGAGGTGAGCGTGCTGTTTGCGGACATGGCCGGCTTCACGGCCATGTCCCGCACCATGAGCGCCAGCCAGCTGGTCGAACTGCTGGGCGACCTGTTCTCGCGCTTTGACCTCATCACCGAGAAGCACGGGCTCGAAAAAATCAAGACCATCGGCGACTGCTACATGCTGGCCGGCGGCGTGCCCGTGCCGCGCGCCGACCACGCCGAGGCGGTGACTCGGGCGGCCATCGACATGCAGCAGGCGCTGCACGACCTGCGCGAGCGCACCGGCGGCAAGGTGAGCATGCGCATCGGCATCCACAGCGGCCCCATCGTGGCCGGCGTCATCGGCATTCGCAAGTTCACCTACGACCTCTGGGGCGACACGGTCAATGTGGCCAGCCGCATGGAGTCCTCGGGCCAGCCTGGCCGCATCCATGTCTCATCGGCCACGGCCGAGCGCCTGTCCGGGCGCTTCGCGCTGGAGCCCCGGGGCTTCATGGAAGTCAAGAGCCTGGGGCAGGTCGAGACATTTTTCGTCGAGGGACCGAAGGCCTGAGGGGGCCATCGGTTCCGTTCTCACTGTCAGTCACAACCAGAAGACGTCAAAGCGCGGGCAGGGCAACAAGAAGGAGGAGGGGCG